>NZ_JBEYZY010000005.1:0-168703 GCF_040646295.1 Streptomyces sp. NPDC046197
TCGGCGCAGTCGGGCTCACTCTTTGGTACTAACAGGAACTCATGGAGGCAGTGGTCCCCGCAAGCAAGATCACGATCTACGGCTGGAGTACTAGGCGTAGTTAGCATCAAGGGGGCGGGTGAGTGTCTGACTGCGTGACAACGCCGACGAACAGCTGCGGACAACCGCGGACGCCTGCGGACGGTCGCGGCAGGTGAGAGGCACATCGACCCGAGGTCAGGACCTCACCGCAGTTGCTTCGGGACGAAGAAGTCGTCACCCATGTCTCGCCGTACAGTTCCTCCGCCGCGGCCGGCCCGGAGTGCGCGATGCTTGGAGCATGGCCCCTGAACCCAGCGCTGCTCCGTCGATGACCACTCACGTGAGTACGGCGGCCGATGGAATCAACAGGGATTTCACGTGGGAGGAAGGCGCACGCATCGAGGTCCGCAACCTGGGCGGCGAAATCGTCATTGAGGCCAACGCTGCTGGGTTGAAAACCCTGGCCAGCCACCTCCTCACGCTCGCCCAGGACGGCACACCGGACGGTACTCATCTCCACCTGGAGGTGAACAACGGGCTCGGAGCAGGCTCCGTAGGCCTGGTCTTGGAGCGGTGCGACGACGAATGACTCGTGACAGACGCGTGCCAGATCGCGCGGGGAACCACGGGGAACAGCGGGGACCCAATCGACCGTCTACCGCGCGGCTGCGTCCCGTCGCCACAGGTCAGGCCTGGAGCAAACCCTAGAACGCCTTGAGCTTCCCAAGCTGAGCGCGCGCAGGTTGGAGCAGCAGCGTACTCTCGTTGACCCTCAACGCGCCCGGCACGGTGGCGAACAATTCGATGGAGACCAGCACCAGATCGAACAACGTTGGGCCGTGCCGGGGCGGAGGGTCAAGAGGTCGAGGACATCGACCGGTACTGTCTGATCTCCAGTGTGGAATCGTCGAGCGGTTCGTAGAGCTTTGGCGTTGTCGGTGTTGGTGTGGCGCTTGTTCCCAGGGAAACCTCAGCCCCGTTCTGTCGGGTGCCCCAGCCGGTTTTGAGGCACGTCAGAGCCCCGTACCAGCGATGCCAGCGCAGTACCGTCCACGCGATGGCAATGGCGACGGGCATCGCCAGCCAGGTGAGGACCCGCGAGCGAATCCGTTCGTCGGAGCGGATGACGCTCAGGTATCGCAACCCCTGCGCCCAGCCAATGAGGAAGGGGATGATGAGCATCGTGACGGGCGGCGGCTCGCGGTTGACGATCGGCTCCGCAATCAGCAGCCACGCCGTGATGGTCTGGGTGAGGATCATCTGCACCCAGCGCACGATGTGCAGCCAAAATGCGGGGCGCCGGGCCGACAGGTAGCGCATGCGCCAGATGGAGCGGATGGTTGAGCCCCGCATCCACCGCAGGTACATGCGGTTGAAGTGCGACCACTTCTCCGGCATAGCCGTGAAGCAGATCGCGCGAGGCTGCTGCACCGTCAGGCCACGTTCCTGCGCGAAAAGAGTGAGCATGGAGTCGTCAGAGAAGCCAACGCCGCGCCCCATGAACGTCTCGTTCAGGTAGCCGTCGAGGTTGTCCCGGATGACGTCCGCCCGGTAGGCCGCGATGGCACCGGAGTTGACCATGACGGCACCGACGGCCGACTGCCCCGAACGGTCGACGAGCTGGCAGACGGTGAACCACAGGTCCATGATCCGTACGAACCAGTTCGCCCGGTTGTTCGTGGCAACCACGACTCCAGCAACGGACTGCACCCGGGCCCGTGAGAACGGAGTGAGGAGGTTCTCAAGGGCGGTGGGCGCGAAGCAGCTGTCGGAGTCGCACGTGACGTAGATGTCCGCGTCGGGACTGACGCGAACCCCGTGGGCTTGGGCGCTGCGCTTGCCCCCGTTAGGGACGCGCTGCCAGGTGGTGGCCACACCCTTCTCCGCAGCAGCACGTTCCCACCAGGTCCGCACCTCGGCGTAGTCCGTGCTCGTGGACCCGTCATCGACGATGTGGACGGAGTCCGGAAGGCGGGTTTGAGCGAGGAAAGCCTGAAGGCCCAGTTTGAGATATCCGGGGTCCTCGTTGTAGGCGGGTACGAGGACTGCTGCATGCAGCCCCTTGAGGCGCCGGGCGATACGCGGCGTCATTCTCGGGGCGCGTTCCAGGTGATACAGCAGCGTCTGGATAACGAAGATCGCGAACAGGCCGGAGAATACGAAGGTGGCGCGACTCCGCGTCGCTGGGTCGGTGGCGAGAACCGCCATGGTGTGATGCGTGGCCCACCCGGCGAGCAGGAGAAGAACGATCATGCCCAACAGGACGGTTGCCGACCGGTGCTGATGGGCCGTCAGCACCGGCGGGCGACGTGTTCTGCTCACTTACCGTGCCGACGGCGCTCGGTGGTGGTGCCCTTCGCGGGAGCCAACTGGCCAGCCGTGAGATGGCGGCGCCAACCAAACTTCAGGAAGAGCATGAGGCCGAGAGCGGCGACGGCGACGGCGAGGGCCAGATACATACCGAACGGGATGGTGACGCCTCCGAGGACGAGCACGGGCAGACCGGTTTGCGCAAGCTGCGCGCGTCCAGACATACGAGAACCCCCAAGGAATGGTGATGGGTAAGTGGTGATTACGCGTTCATGATTTGACGGGCTTGGCCCCGGAAGGCGCTCCCGTCTCGTATCCCTGGCTGCTCCGTTTAGAGCAGCTCTACATTGCCGGCCACGCAACCGACGTTCCGTGTGTCCAAAACCAACTTTGAGTTCTGGACGACCTTCTCGTAGTCGACGTCGCTGTGATCGGTGACGATCACAGCGACGTCGTACTGCGAAATCTGATCGGGCCCGATAACGCCCTGAACGTCCTCGATTCCCTGACTCGCTACACAGGAGTCGACCACGTCAACCGTGGCACCGAGCGACCTGAGTAGCGCGCGGATCTCGATTGCCGGAGACTCGCGGTAGTCCGAGCTGTCCTTCTTGTACGCGTAGCCGTACATCAGGACCTTCGCGCCGTTCACCGACGTCCGCCGACTGTTCAGCAGCCGGGCCAGACGGTCCACCACGTACCGGGGCTGAGCCCGGTTGATCTCGTTCGCGGTCTCCACGAACCGGAAGGGCCGGCCGACCTGCTTCTTGACGTGCCATGCAAGGTAGGCGGGATCGATCGGCAGGCAGTGGCCGCCGACACCCGGTCCCGGCGTGAACTTCATGTAGCCGAACGGTTTGGTGGCGGCAAGGTCCAGCGTGTGCCATACGTCGATGTCGAGTTCGTCGGCGAAGGCCGCGAGCTCATTGACAAGTGCGATGTTGACGTGGCGGAAGGTGTTCTCCATGACCTTCGCCAGCTCAGCCTCTTCCAGCCCCTTGGCGGTTACGACGTTGTCGCACACCGAGCTGTAGAACTCACTGACCTTGCCCAGGCATTCGTCACCCAGTCCCGAGACGATCTTCGGAGTGTTGCGGAAAGCCCAGGTCTTGTTGCCCGGGTCGATCCGCTCGGGGCTGAAGCCGACGTGGAAGTCGACGCCGGCGGTGAGCTTCGAGACCCGCTCCAGGATCGGGATGAGCACGTCCCTGGTGGTACCGGGGTATGTGGTCGACTCCAAGACAACTGTCTGGCGCTGGCCCTTTTCGAGGAACCGGCCGACTGTTTCGGCAACGCTCTGTATGTAGGACAGGTCCGGGTCGCCGTCCCGGAGTGGAGTCGGAACTGTGATGATCGCGACGTGGAACCCTTTCATCTCCCGGTCCTGGGAGGAGGGGGTATAGCGATTCGTCCGGAGGATTTCCGAGATGGTTTCGGAGCTGATGTCCTCTATATATGAGTTTCCGCTTTGCAGACTGGCGATCTTCTGTTCGTCGACGTCGTAACCCACGACGCCGTACCCCGCCTTAACCGCTTCCACCGCAAGCGGAAGCCCGACGTAGCCTTGTCCGGCCACGACTATGTTCTTCATTGTCCTGATTCCCCTGAGCTTCCGGCCAGCTCCCCATTGGCTGGCGAGGCTTCCGGGCTGACTTCCCGGTTCCGGCGGTAGGAGGCCCCCCTCACCCGCCGGTCGCTCATGCCTTCTGCCAGACATGCGTGTACTAGTGGCGACTCGTAGAAAATTAAACCACGAGGTGGTTTCAACGTACACAGCTTCCACACACGCGTATCCGTGTCGTTATAGAAGTCATCTGGAGGTGAGCCCTTACGACACCGTCCGGCCAACTGGCATCCGTCAGGTCATCCGGTCCGGGGTGGGTGCCTGTGCTCCCTGAATCAGCCCCCACCAGGGCCGCATATGGGGCGGGCAGGCGACGGGGGACGCGCCTGCCTGCCTCGCCGCCCAGTACCTGTACCGCCAGGGACGCGACGCTCAGACCATCCCCTGCGCACAGCCGCCCTCGGCCAGTACGAGCAGGTCCTCGGCGACACCCCCCCCAGACCCTGACCAGCCGGAACACCTCGCTTGCCGAGTCCCTCGGCGTCACGCAGTTGCCGAAGTCCCAGGTGTCCGCGATGGCCAAGCACCTGGACGAGCAGGTCGCCGCCTTCCGCAACCGGCCACTGGAGGCCGGACCCTACTCATTCGTCTGGGTCGACGCGCTGACCCAGAAGGTCCGCGAGGGCGGCCGCATCATCAACGTCCACGCCCTGATCGCGGTCGGCGTCAACGCCGACGGCCACCGCGAGATCCTCGGCCTGGGCGTCGCCACCGCCGAGGACGGCGCCGGCTGGCCGGCATTCCTGCGCTCGCTGATCGCCCGCGGTCCGACCGGCGTCCAGCTCGTCATCTCCGACGCTCTCGCCGGCCTGGTGGACGCCATCGGCGCCGTGCTGCCCGGCGCCTCGTGGCAGGATGCCGCACCCATTACGCCCGCAACCTGCTCTGTCAGGTTCCCAAGTCCGCCCAGCCCTGGGTCGCCACGCTGCCGCGGACCGTCTTCGAACCACCCGACTGTCGGGGCGGCTGTCCACGGCCGGGCCGGTAACGAAGCACTACTGGCCTGCTGCGTGGACCGTCGCCACCACGAACACGGCGGTCACCCACGTCCACAGCATGGAGAGTGCGACGTGACCCGCCGTCCGCAGCCGATGACCCCGCCACAACCGCGGTGAGAAATAGGCGAATTCCATTACCCAGCGCAGGCCCCAGAACAGCGTCTGCCCGCAGAGCAGAACGGTCGGCAGGGGATCGCCGCTCAGGAGCTCCCGAGCGAACGCCAGCGGCAGTGCACCGAGCAGCACGCAGGTGAGGCCGATGAAGAACAGGTGCGCGTAGGAAACCTGCCGGGTCAGCAGGCTGGTGTTGCCGAGGTCGTCCGGCCAGCCCAGGATGCGCGGCAGCGCCACGTGCAGCAGCCCCATGCCGATGAGGGCCGCACCGACCAGGCGCAACTGCCAGATGAGAGCGAGGAGGTGGGTCATGCCGGTCCCCTGGTGAAGGCGAGCGCGGTGACCAGGCCGGCGATGCGATGCTCGGCCGCCGGACGCAGACCGGCCTGCGCGGCCAGCCGGAGCCACTCCGCGCGGGGGAGGAAATGCCAGGCACCCGGCCCGAAGACGGCCGTATTCGGGCTGTCCCTGAGGTGTTCCACCAGGACCAGGCGCCCGCCGGGGCGCAGCACCCGGGCGCATTCCCCGAACAGCCGCTCCCTGTCCTTCGCCTGCCGCAGTTCGTGGGCGGCGAAGATCAGGAATACGGCATCCACCCCGCTCCGGCGCACGGGAAGGACATCCGTACGGCCGGGCTGGGCGTGCGGTGGCGGGGGCACCCGGCGCCGGGCCCGACGCACCGAGCCCTCGGTCATCACGGCGGGGTCATAAAGGTCGACGGTGATCTGCCGGGAGGCCGGCCAGCGGGCGGCCAGCGGGGCGCTCGCCTCGTCCAGGCCGGTGCCCACCACCAAGTGCACGGACGGCGTCTGCGGCAGCAGCGCGTCCAACCAGTCGTAGGCGTACATTTCGGAGCGGTCGTAGACGAGCCAGCTCGCGACCGTGGCGGAAGTGAGCCAGCCGACAGCGGCTGCTGAGCCTGCGCGGGCCATGGTGCGCAGCGGGTACGGCAGACGGCCGGACAGGGCGGCGAAGACCGCCGCGGTGGCCAGGCCGGCGGCGTACTGCGGCCAGTTGTAGGCGATCACGTCCCGCACGCCCGACCGGCGGGTCACCGCTCACGCCCGCTCTCGGTCCGGCGCAGGCCGCGTTCCCAGCCGTACTCCACATCTGCGACATGGAAGGCGTTGGCGAGGAGCGGCCGCGTGCCGGCGAACGGGCCGTGGTCGAAAAAGGTCAGGCGGCGCACGTCGACCGAGACAGGCTGCGGGTCCCAGTGGGCACGGAACGCCTTGATCACGATCATCGAACGGGTCTGCGGCTCGTACTCGAAGGTGTAGGGGAGCGGGCCCGCGAAGCGCCGGGCGGCGCGCGCGTCCGCAAAAGGGCTGCCCGCGGGCAGCGGCGCCGGCGCGCTGCCGAGGTCCGCCCGCACGTGCAGATCCGCCCGGCCGTCGGCGCTGTCCACGCGGAACTCCAGCGACTCGCCCTCGGCCCGGGCCCTGATCCGGGCCAGGCGGTAGTTGTAGCGGGTGAGCAAGTTGCCGCCCAGCACCATCAGCCTGCGGTCGGTGTCGCTGCGCAGGATGCGCAGTCCGCGCATGACGCGCCCGCCCGGAGTGCGGAAGCGGGTGAGGACGCGGTAACCGGTGAGCAGGTAGTCCGCCCCGAAACGGGCGGGAAGGACCGCCGGTCGCAGGGCGCGGGTGTCCACCAGCGCGGCCGCCACGAACCCGTGCTCTCCGTATGTGTCCAGTTCCAGGCCCGGTGGGACCAGCGGGCGCAGCACCGCGGAAGGCAGCGCGTACGTCAGCACCAGCGAGTGAGCGAAGCGCGTGCGTATCGCAACGGGATGGCGCTGCAGCAGATGCCTCACGGCTCGATCCTCCGATCCGGGGCAGCGCCGCCGAGACGCACGGCCCGTACCACACCCCACAACGCCGAGCGGTCCTGTGCCGCCCAGCCCGGTCCGTCCGGACCCGGCTCCCGGGCACTGCGCAGCACCACCACCCCGCCGGGCCGCACCGCGTGCCGTACGGCCGCCCGCAGCCTGCGGGCGAAGTCGGGGTCCGGCCCGTCCAGCACGTTCGAGAGCGTCACCGCGTCATGGCCGCCGCGCGGCGCCTGCTCCAACGCGTGCGCCACGTCGTCGCACACCAGCCGGACGCCCGGTGCCCACAGCGCCGGGGTACCCGGCGGCTCCGCGCCCGCCAGCAGCCGCCACAGCCAGGGATTGCCGCATTGGGATGCCTGCCCACGGTCCGCTCCAGGCGCCGCCGCAGCACCTCGTCGAAACGCGTCGGTACGACACCGGCGAACGACGGGCGCAGCGCCACCGCCAGCGCTCCGCCTGGGCGCAGCGCAACCCGCATCAGCCGGCGCAGACCCGCGGTGTCCAACTCCTCCCGCCAGCGGTGTGCTTGCTCCACCGGATCGTCCAGCGTCAGAAAACGGTGCAGCTCTCTCTGCCGCCACGCGGGCAGCAGCCGCGCCGCGGCGGCCCGGCCCAGGCGCATGACCGCCTCCGCCGTGCCCTCCCGGGTTCCACAGCCGGCCAGCCGCTCCCGCGCGTATGTGAGCTGCACCGGATTGACATCGACGGCCGTCACCTCGTACCCCGCCGAATGCAGGGCTGCCGCTGTGTCCCCCGCCGAGGCGATGCACAGTACCCGCGCGCCCGGCGGCGGGAAGACCGCCAGCTCGACACCCCAGTCCTCGTACATCCGCCCGAAGAGCAGGCGTGGGCCGCCGAATCCGCCGAGCAGCCGACCGCGTGCCCACGGTGTCCCGCTCACTCGGCCGCCGTCCAGGTCACCATCCAGATCAGTGCCAGGAAGGCCAGGTCCTGCGTCACCAGCCGTCCCGGCTCGTCGATCCGGCCGGGGCTGAAGAGCAGACCGCCCAGGTTGAACGCCACCACCAGCACGGTCTGCACGAGCGCGGCCGACCGCGCCCGCCGACCGCTCAGCACCCATACGCCGATCGCGACCTCTGCCAGACCGATCCCGGCGAGCACTCCCGTCACCGCCCATCCCGGCAGGAACGGCACGTCACCCACGATCGCCCGCTGATCCGCCCGCCCCGGCCAGATCTTGCACCAGAACCCCTCGTAGAACCACACGAGGGCGATCGCCCACCGCGCCACCCGGACCCGCCACGTCTTCAGCACGGGATGATCATGTCTGCCGCGCCATCCAGTGGGAGTTCCGGGCCCCCGGTCCGGCCGCGCGGTGATCAGGTTGGCCGTCCTCACGCGGGTCGAGGTGGCTCGGCTTCCGCGCGGAGCCGTGATCGGCCCGGCCCGTTGCCACATCAGGCAGGCGCGGTGGAACAGTGGGACACCGCCTGCTCAGGGTTTTGCCCCTGCCTCGAGGGCACTCGGCCCGTGAGCTCGGAGGTACTGAGATGAGTGCCGGAGAGAAAGCCAAGGCAAAGGCCGAACAGGTTGTGGGAAAGACCGTGCGAAAGGCGGCCCACGCGGTGCACAAGGACAGCCTCGCAGCAAAGGGCGCCGCCCTCGAAGCCCGGGGCAAGACGCGGAGCGAGAAAGAGAGGACCAAGGACTCCTTCAAGCGCTGACAACGTCGTGACCGCCACCCTCTGAGTGACGGGTGCCCCGGCACGCCGCGGGTGTCGTCCGCGGCGCGTCCCTTCAGCCCGCGTGCCGCGCGGGTGTCGCCGATGGTGTGGTCCGAGACCGGCCCATCGAGCATCTGCCAGGTGCCGGAGCCGGCTTGGAACTTCGGGGCGTACTCGGCTTCGTCCACGTCGCGGCCGGTGGCGTGCAGCATGCCGTCCGCCTGCCCGCGGGCCCGCTTGAGCACGAGCGTGGCGTCCGAGGCTCCGGCGATGCCGTTGGTGCCGGACACCTCGTTCAGGAAGTCGTCTGAGCCCTGTTTGCGGACGTGGTGGACCAGGACCACGGCGATGCCGTAGTGGTCGGCGATCCGCTGACGCAGCCGACTGCGACGTAGTCGGCGTGCGCGGGGTGTCCTCCAGGGCGAGCAGATTGACGCCCTCGGCGAGGACGCAAGTCCGCAGGTCAGAGACCCAACCCTTCACTTCTTCGGCTACTGATCGCACTCGCGGCTCGCCTCGACTTGGCTCGCCGTTGTGACTCCGCAGCGCCCACGCGAGGCACGTACCCGCACCGCACCGCACTGCACCGCACCGCACCGCACCGCACCGCACCGATCAGACCTGTGGGCTGTGCAACGCGGAGCGCGGGATTCACCACGGCCGCATCGCCGGCCGGCCCATCTCTTCGGGGTATCGCTCCTAGACCGCTCCGGTCACTGATCACACCCGTCCGAGGGGTGCTGTAGCCCCCTCCGGTAAGCCTGCCGCTCCGCCGGGACACTCTCAGGCACCCTCCCCTGACAAAGGAGCTGTCCGCAATGACGCAGGAGGATGCGGTGTTTACGCGAACAACCAGGAGGGTGCGCCCTCGGTGGGGGACGGGCGCGGCAGCCGTGGTGACGGCGGGGGCGGTCTGCCTGGTCCAGGCAGGACCGGCCGCGGCCGCCCACGATCACACCGTCGTGAACTGCAACAACAACCCCAACGCCTTGCAGCCCGCGATCAACAACGCTCCCTCAGGAGCGACGCTGCAGGTGAAAGGCGTCTGCTTCGGCAACTTCACCATCAACAAGAACCTGACCTTGACCGGGCTCGAAGACGCCGTCCTCGACGGCCACGACACAGGCACCACCGTGACAATCACCGGGGCCTTCCGAGTCAGGCTCAACAACCTGACCATCACCCACGGCAGCACCCCCAACCGTGGCGGTGGCATCTTCAACAACGGCGGCACGGTGACACTGAGCGGCTCCACGGTGCGCAACAACACCGCCCCCGGAACTTTCGGCGGCGGGGGCGGCATCGCAAACAACCACGGCACCATGACGCTGAACGATTCGACGGTGCGCAACAACACCGCCCCCGGTACTTTCGGCTTCGGAGGCGGCTTCGACAACGAAAACAGCAGCACTGTGACGCTGAACCGCTCCACAGTGAGCAACAACAGCGGGACCGAAATCGGCGGCGGCTTCGAAAATGGCCCCCATACCACGCTGACACTGCACTATTCCAGGGTGAGCAACAACAGTTCTGGGGAAGTCGGCGGCATCGACACCTCTGTTCCCACCAGCTTGACGCTGGACCAGTCGACGGTAAGCAAGAACTTCTCAGGCACAGATTCCGGAGGCATCCTCATTACGCCCGGTACAACAGCCACGCTGTACCGCTCCGAAGTCGTCGACAACACCGCAGGGACCGATGGGGCCGGCATCTTCAACCGCGGCACGACCACGTTGACGGAGTCAACGGTGAGCAACAACATCGCAGGGCGCAACGGCGGAGGAATCTACAACGACAGCCCCGGAAAGCTGACATTGCGTCGATCCACGGTGGAACACAACACCGCCTTCAACGATGGAGGTGGTATCTACAATCTGGGCGCTGTGACACTGCCCGAATCCAAGGTTCGCGACAACCACCCGAACAACTGCGCCCCGACTCCGGTCCCCGGCTGCAAGGGCTAGTCATTTTCGACACCCGATCCTCCTGCGGCCCGCCTCGGGGGAGGCACCGCGCCCGGCCACACGCCGCTGGACGTCATCAACCTTTTCAACGAGCGCGCCAATCTCAAAGGGTCCAAATTTTAGGGAGGCGCCCCCCTTATTGTTGTTGGCTTGTCCAGACCTATGGCTAGAATGCTCGACCAGCCTGAGTGAGGCTAAGATAATCAGCATGTGAAGCAGGGCCATTCGTAGTCATTTTCCCGCCTTGCTGGGCTCGTCCAGGCATGCGGAGCGCAAGTGTCCGACTCTCCGGGTCCTGAGGCTGTAGCACCAGGGGGTACGGGCACGGCGAGATCGCGGGGCCGGGGCGAGAACTCGAGCCTGCGGCTTGCTTGTGCTCCGAGCGGTGCCCTGGTGTACACGGTCACCGAGGGCCTCTGGCCCGGGGCACCGGGACATCAGTCCTCGCCGCTGCCGTAGGGCCTGGTCAGAATCTCCAGGTTGTGCCCGTTCGGGTCGTCGAAGTACGCCCCGCGTCCGCCGTCGTTGTGGTTGATCTCGCCGGGGCGGTGGTGATACGGGTCCGCCCAGTAGGTCAGGCCTGCCTCGCGGACACGGGCGAAGATCGCGTCGAAGTCGTCCTCGGAGACGAGGAACGCGTAGTGCTGCGGGGTGATGGAATCGGCCGTTTCCATGTAGTCCAGCGTCACGCCGTTCGGTATCTGCACCGGGACGAACGGACCGTACTCCGGTGCCACCTCCAAATCCAGCAGATCCGCCAGGAACCGTGCGGACGCCGTCTTGTCGTGTGCGGCGACGATCGTGTGGTTGAGTTCGACGGCCATCGGTCGGCCTCCTTCCCCCTGCCCCTGGATACCGGAACCACTTTCCACGCTAGCAACCGCTCGGGTCGGCACCATCCGTCCCTGGCCCCGTCCGGCTCCGACCATTCCAGCAGGAACCCCCAGGTCATCGACCCGGGGGTTCCTTGTTGTCTGGACCAGTGGCCGGGGTCAGGGGCACAGGCCGGGCATTTGTTTCTGCAGAGTCAGAGACTTGTCCCTATGCGGCACCGCTGACGCCGGGGGCGATGAAGCGCCGGTGGAGCAGGCTGCAGCTGGTCTCGGGTGTACCGGTGATGCCGGCCTTCTGGATCGCGGGTGCGAGCCGTTCGGTGAGGAATGTCTCGAATGCCTGCTGGGATTCCCATACATCGGTCACGTGGAACCCCTGGGCATCGAACCAGGCCACGTGCACTTGACCGCCGGCCGCGGGGATCTCCTCCCAGTCGACCGCGTCTCGCACGGTGTCGTACTGCTCTGGCGTGACTCCTGACCACTGCATCGATATCACCACAGCCATGTCCAGCCCCCTCTTGCTCCTCGTCGTGGTGTACAGGTTCTCGGGCCAGCCGACATTCATTCACTGCCGCACACACACATGTCGGTCCTGGCATGGGAATCGTTCCAGCCCACGAGCGTTGCCGAACAGAGCGCGCGGATGCGTATCGGCACCTGCGGCAAGCCCCCGCACGCTCGTACGCAGTGCACCCCACCAGTGGGACACCGCCTGCTCAGGGTTTTGCCCCTGCCTCAAGGGCACTCGGCCCGTGAGCTCGGAGGTGCTGAGATGAGTGTCGGAGAGAAAGCCAAGGCAAAGACCGAACAGGTTGTTGCTTCGTGCGGTGGGTTCCGACACACCTCCGACACAGTCTGTGTCGCCGGCACCCTCTGACAAACTCCCCCGCAGGGTGAGAGCGCCGTGCGGCGTGATCGGCGCAATCGCTCGCAGCCGTGTGCGCGGGTTCGAATCCTGCCGGGGGCGCCCCTGGTCCGCCCTCCTTCAGGAGGGCGTTTTTGATGCTCAGCGCGAGTGCGGCCGCACACGGACGAGCGCCGGACCTCCCCCTGCTCGGTGCCAATCCGGATGCTCGCGGCCGTCGGCTCTCCCCGCCGCCCGCTCCCCCCGCCTCTCCCCCGCCGCCCGCCGACGTCGGCCTCACGGTGCGGCCGGTACGTCGGTCTGGTTCGCCGCCTGTTGTGCGGCGCGGTAGGACGGCAGGTCTGCGCCCTCGATGTCGACGTTGGGCAGTACGCGCTCCAGCCATCGGGGCAATCTCCAGGCGCGACGGCCCAGAAGGCACATCACGGCCGGGACCACGGTCAGGCGGATGACGAATGCGTCCACGAACACTCCGACAGCCAGCGCGAAACCGATGGACTTGATCACTGGATCACGGTTGAAGACGAAACTGCCGAACACGGCTGTCATGATCAGCGCGGCCGCGGCGATGACGCGCCCGCTGCGGGCAAGGCTCCGGACGACGGCGGTCTGAGCGTCCCCGGTGGCGAGGAAGTACTCCCGCATACGGCTGACCAGGAAGACCTCGTAGTCCATCGCGAGTCCGAAAAGCACGCTGATGAGCAGCACGGGCAGGAAGCTCACCACCGGGGCCGCCGCGGCAATCTGGAAGGCGTCGACGAGGTGCCCCTGCTGGAACACCCAGACCACGGTGCCGAGCGTGGCGGCGATGGACAGCAGGAAGCCCAGAACCGCTTTGAGCGGAACCAGCACGGAGCGGAAGGCGAGCGCCAGCAGGAGCACGGCCAGCGCGACGATGACGCTCAGGAACAGCGGCATGGCGGCGGACAGCTTCCCCGAGACGTCGATCGCCCCGGCCGTTGCGCCTGCAACGTAGGCGGTGCCGCCGGCCTTCTTGACCGCTGTGGTGGCGTGCTCCCGCAGCCGGTGCACCATGTCGATGGTGGCCGGGTCGTCCGGACCCGTCCTGGGTACCAGCCCGACGACCGCGACCGTGCCGTCCCGGTTGACCACCGGCCTGGTCACCGTCACCACATCGGGGTCCTTGGCCAGGGCGGCCGTCAGGTCGCGGATCGCCGTGGGCCGGTCCGAGGCCGCGAGGTGCGCGGTGTCGGCCACCACGACCAGCGAGGCGTTGAAGCCGGGGCCGAAGCCTTTGGCGAGGAGTTCGTAGCTCTTGTGCTGGGTACTGGTTTTCGGCTGTGTCTCATCGCTGGGCAGGCCGAGTCGCAGTTCACGGGCGGGCACCGCGAGCGTGAGGAGTGCCAGCACCGCGGTCAGGACGACGGCCCACGGAGCTCTGCTCACCGCTCGGCCCCAGGCGGAGCCCCATCTGCCCGGGGTCTTCGGCCGGTGTGCGGGGTCACTGTGCGTGCTCATCCCTCTGGGCCTCAGACGCTCCCCGGCCATGGAGAGCACGGCGGGCACCAGGGTGAGGGCGACCAGGATGGCCACCAGGACAGTGGCGGCGGCGGCCAGGCCCATGACCGTCAGGAAGGGAATGCCGGTGATCGCCAGTGCGGACAGAGCGACGATCACGGTCACCCCGGCGAAGAAGACCGCGCTGCCGGCCGTGGCGACGGCCCGGGCCACGCAGTCGCCGACATCGGAGCCCGGTCTGGACAGTTGCTCACGGTGCCGGGCGACGATGAACAGCGCGTAGTCGATGCCGACCGCGAGTCCCAGCATCAGGGCGAGCGCCGTGGCCGTGTTGGTCATCTGGACGTACCGGGAGACGAACTGGACGCCGAGGACGCCGATGCCCACCCCGACCAGCGCGGTGATCAGGGGAAGCCCGGCGGCCAGGAGCGACGTGAGGGTGACGGCGAGGACCGCATAGGCGAGGATCACGCCGAGGCCCTCGGCCGGACCTCCCAACTCGGCCGGTGCCGAGGAAGCAGACCCGGCGAACTCCACGCGCAGTCCGGCGGCCCGGGCGGGCTCCATGGCGTCGTGCAACCGGTCCTTGGCGGATTGCGGGATGTCGCCGGGCAATTGGCGAAATCGGACGTCGGCGTAGCCGATGGTCCGGTCCATCGCAAGGGTGCCGCCCTGGACGGGATCGGTCACCTGGAGGACACCGGGTACGCCGGCCGCGCGACGCAGCGAGGTGGCGATCGCCGTCTGCCACCTCTGTGCCGTGAGATCCGAGCCGGCCGGGGCCTGCAGCACCACGCGGGCGACGCCCCCGGCGCTCTCCGGGAACTTGCTGCCGAGGAGGTTCTGGGCCCGTTGCGACTCGACCGCGGGGACGGTGAACTCCGTGCTGATCCGGCCGCGCAAGGTCGTGCCCAGGCCCACGACGACCAGCAGAAGCAGCAACCAGGCGCCCAGCACTCGACGACGGTGGCGGGTCACCCATTGGGCCCACCTGTACAGGCGTACAGCCACGTGTGTTCTCCCTACTTCCGGTCGACGCCGCAGTGACACCTGGGGGGCGCACCGCGCAGGTCGTCCGCAACCACGGCAGCGACTGCCTGCGGATCCTCAACAGCACCAGGGCGTTCGGGCGGACGGGCACGCCGATCCGCCGGGTTCGGTGAACCCGTGACATACAGCACCACTATGGGACGGAACACGCCGGGCGGCCCGTGGGCTTAGGCCCTTCGATACCCGGACCGGGCACTCTTGCCCGTCGAGCGGAATCCGGTCTGCTTTGCAGTTGCATCATCCACGGGGCAGAGGCTTGCTAGTGCTGTGACCGGGAAGGTTTGCCGGGAAGCTCGCGGCGTCCGGTGCGGTGCATCGCAAGGCGGAGCATCACCCGCGTACTGGATGTACTCGGGTGATGCGACAACGCGGCGAGGTGCCGTGCCGGGCGTCGCGAGCCGGTGAACCTTCCCGGTCACAGCACTAGAGACCAGATCCGGGAGAAGTCCGGGAGAAAGCCGACCGGCGTCCGTCGAGTGCCCGCTGCAACGTCCGCCAGAGGGAGTCCTGATGCAGTCCCCCATGTCTGAAGCAGTCCTCGCAGATGCCGGCGGCGCGGAGCTGGAATCCCTCCCTGTGCCGGAGTACTTCCCCGCCGCCACCGTCCGGCTGGAGGACGTCGACTCCTTCCGGTGCATGGAGGACAAGGACGTCCGGAAGTCCCTCGCCGTCACCCGGGTGCCCATGCCGGAACTGGCTCCCGACGAGGCGCTCGTCGCCGTCATGGCGAGCTCCGTCAACTACAACACCGTGTGGACCGCCATGTTCGAGCCGGTCCCGACGTTCCAGTTCCTCGAGCAGATGGGCAGAGCGGGCGGCTGGGAGGCACGGCACGATCTTCCGTACCACATCGTGGGATCCGACGCGGCAGGCGTCATCGTCCGTACCGGGTCCTCGGTGCGCAAGTGGAAGGTGGGTGATCACGTGGTGATTTCGCCCGCCTACGTCGATGAGCAGGACCCTGACACGCATCGGGACGGGATGCTCGGCGAGGGGCAGAAGGCCTGGGGTTTCGAGACGAACTTCGGCGGCCTGGCGCACTACGCCGTCGTACGGGCCAGTCAGCTGATGCCGAAGCCCGCCGCCCTGAGCTGGGAGGAAGCGGCCGTCAGTCCGCTGTGCGCGAGCACCGCGTACCGCATGCTGGTCAGCGAGCGCGGAGCCCGGATGAAGCAGGGCGACGTCGTGCTCGTCTGGGGCGCCACCGGCGGCCTGGGCGCCTATGCCGTCCAACTCGTCCTCAACGGGGGCGGCATCCCCGTCGGTGTCGTCAATTCCGCGGAAAAGGCGGAGGTCCTCAGATCGCTCGGCTGCGAAGCCGTCATCAACCGTTCGAACATCGAGGATGGTGATCCCACCCTCCTGCAACGGCCCGACGGCTGGAAGAAGATGGGCAGGGCCATTCGTGAGCTCGTCGGGGAGGACCCGCACATCGTGTTCGAGCATGTCGGCAGGAAGACCTTCGCCGCATCGGTCTTCCTGGCCAGGCGCGGCGGCACCGTCATCACCTGCGGATCCAGCACGGGTTACGAACACCTCTACGACAACAGGTATCTGTGGATGCGCCTGAAGAAGATCATCGGAAGCCACGGCGCAAACCTTCACGAACAGTGGGAGGCCAACCGGCTCATCTCGCTGGGGCACCTGGTTCCCGCCCTGTCGGAGACCTACGCACTCGACGAGGTCGGTGAAGCGGCGCGTACCGTCCAGACCAACCAGCACATCGGCAAGGTCGGAGTTCTGTGTCTTGCCCCCCGGCCCGGTATGGGGATCACTGATCCAGAGGCCCGGTCACGCATCGGCGAGCAGCGTCTCAACGCGTTCCGCAGGTGACGGCCGTTTCCTGCCGCCGATGCGCCGCAAGGGACGGCGCCGACTACGGATTCCCTCCTTCGGGTGATGCTCCCCGGGGGCCCTTGTCCGCGCGCCCGTCTGCCAAGTATCACTGAAATACCGGTAGGCAGCCCATCCACGCCGGATGGCGCGACATTTCGCATGTCGGCCGGTCTGCCGAGTTGTCTCAGATCTCACGGCGTCGTGGTGCCCACATTGACGCGGCAAGCAGGCCACACCGTGGTCCGCGCTCAGGGCCACTCCCATTCAGTCAGCCGTTCCGATGCCTGCCGCAGTGAGCAGACCCGTCCGGGGTGACGACGTCACAGACCTCTCCATTCGCTCGCGTCCAGGAGTGAGGCGACCTGCCCCGTGTGCGTGCACCGGCGGCATCGAGCGGATCAAGCACCGACAACTCCGTCAGGAGACCTCCATGTCAGCGAATCTGCTCCCCGTCCTGCCTCCCGTCCTCGCACAGCCGACCCTGTTCGCCGCCGTGCCGGGTTTCGGGCCCACCACGGGCGGGAACACGGTGCTGCTCCTCGGCGCCAATCTCGCCGGAGCCACCTCTGTCACCTTCGGCGGTACGCCGGCCACCATCCTGTCCCAGGACCCGTTCGGCTTCCTGATCACCGTCACCGCCCCGCCGCACACCGCGGGCAACGTCCCGGTCGTCGTCACGACCCCGGCCGGGCCCAGCTCTGCGGCCAACTACACCTACGTCGCCCCGCCGGTACCGCCGCCGCCCACCGTCGTCGGCATCACGCCGCCGTCCGGGCCGACCAGCGGCGGTACGCCGTTCACCATCGTGGGCACCAACCTCACTGGGGCGTCGGTCACCTTCGGCGGAGTGCCGGCCACCAACGTCAACGTGACCGGCGGCGTGGTGCTGACCGGCCTGACTCCTCCCGGCGCCGCGGGCAGCGTCGCAGTTCAGGTGACCACCCCGGCGGGCAGCGTGACCGTCCCCGGAGGCTTCACCTACGTCGTCCCCGCACCGCCGACCGCGACGTCCATCGTCCCGGCGACCGGACCGGTCACCGGCGGTACGCCGTTCGTGATCACCGGGTCGAACCTGTCCGGTGCTCAGGTGACCATCGGCGGCGTGGCGGCGACCAACGTCGTCGTCGACCCCACCGGCACCTTCGTCGCCGGCCTGACGCCGCCCGGAGTGGCTGGTAACGCCGCGGTCGTCGTCACCACTCCCGCCGGCAGCGCAACCGTGACGGGCGGGTTCACGTACACCCCCTAGAAGTGGCTGCCTGCTCGGTTTCGCGGGCGCCCCCAGGTAGCACCAAGGTGGTCCGGTCAGCGGCCGGGCCACCGGCATGTGCGCAGCCGGGTCTCCCGAGGGCCGTGAACCCCCGAAACAAACCACCAGACCCGTCCCACCATGGAGCGCACAGGTGCATTCCGACGATCCGACTAACCACTCCGAGCCCCAGTGCCCCCAATCGCATCCCGAATTCCCCCCTCCTCCGCGTTCTCGCTGGGTACGGTCTAACTGCCCATCACCGATGGGCGACCCGCAAAACGACTAACGGGCCGGACTACTGCACCAGGGGCTGCACGTGCAAGAAGCCAATCAACCGACCTGTCATTCGTCCGACTCGGCATGCCGATACCTGAACTTCCTCCACCGCATTCCCGGAACGTGCGCGCACCTGAATACTTCATTAGTCGAAAAGAGCGCCGAAGCAATACTTCTCAGGCTGCCGTGCACGGCCAGGTCGGTTTCCATCACACGCCGACTGGTACACGAGGCCCTGGTGTCATGGCAGGTCAGCCCTTCGGTGGCGGAGAGAATGATCCTCGTGGTCTCCGAGTTGGTCACCAACGCCGTGCAGCATTCCACGCTGTCCGAACCAGCCCTCCTCAGCGACGTCCGGACCTACTTCGAACTGGCCGTCTTTTTACTCAGGGATCACATCCGGGTCGAAGTGCTCGACAGAAGCCAGCGTCTGCCGGTCCACCTCACCGCCCACGATTACGCCGAGACCGGACGGGGAATGGGCATCGTCCAGTACTGCACACGCAGATGGGGAGCGGACAGATTGTGCGCGGGCGGAAAGGTCGTCTGGTGCGACGTGGATATGGACGAACCCCCTTGCGCGCTGGACGAAGCGGTGGAGCGGCCGGAACATGGCCGGCCGGCAGCCGGGAGACCGGGCATCCCGTCACCGTGAGCGACCGGGAAGGCGATCGGTCGTCTCACAGTGCGCCCCGCAGTACGCCCCCTCCAAAAGGGTGATGATCCATCAGCTCCCTTGCGGCATATTCCAGATCCTGCGTCACTGGAAGTATCCAACCGGTGGGCAGCCCATCCCTCCGGGGAGCGCGACTGCGGTGTCGTCTTCGGCTGCCCCTACGGGAGTGCAGTCCTGACGCGCCAACGCCGCGATGGGCATCCCCGGAAGGGGTTGGATCGCCAGTCGGTGCCACGTACGTGGCACCGACTGGTCGCATACGTCCATGACACCGACTCGGGCGAGATCGGATGAGAACGTCGGCGAAGGGTGCCGCACGAGCCGGCCGACCGGGTCACCCCGTAGGTGTGCGGGCCCCGAGGGCGGAGAGCACCGAAGGCCACATGCGGTGCAACTCGCGCTGCCAGTAGGGCCAGGAATGGGTGCCGGGCCTGAACAGGTCCGTCGTCACCTTGACTTCGGCACGGCGCAGTTCCCGGGCGAACGCGTAGGTCGGGTTGCCCAGAGGCCGCTCCAGCAGGGAGGCGGCCGGGTTGAACCTCTCCTCCAGTCCGCCCGGTGCACCGGTGGCGGCATAGAGATAGACCCAGGTCTTCCCGAACCGGCTCACCATGCGCGAGGGGTTGTGGGCGTTCCAGATCGCCTTCTGTGCGTCCGGACGCCCCCACAGGCGCACCGGGTCGACGCCCTCACGCAGGCAGGTGACGCCGATCGCGAACTGCATCCCCGGGTCGGAGATGTCGACGATACCGCTGAGTGAGCCGGCGAACCGGTAGCTGCCCGGATGACGCGCGGCGTAGTTCAGCGCCCCCAGCCCGCCCTCGGACAGGCCGACGAGGGCCCGTCTGCCACTGGCCCGGAACGCACGTTCCATCAACTGCCGCAGTTCCACGGTGTGGAACGTCTCCCAGCGGGGGGCTGTGCGGCTGCCTCGGTCCCACCAGTCGGTGTAGAAACCGGCGCGGCCCCCCTCCGGCATGACCACGAGGACGTCCGCCGGGTCGGCGAGTTCTTCGACGTCGGTTTCACGGGTCCACGAGGTGTAGTTGTCGCCGGCGCCCTGGAGGAGATAGAGGACCGGGAAGGTCATCTGCGACGTCTGCCCCCAGTGCTTGGGGAGGATGACACGCACCGGCATGCCGCCTCTCATGGCCGGTGATTCGACCATGAGGTCCAGCATGCGCCTGCCGAGGGGCTCGACACGAGTGATGTAGGCGCCGTCGTCCGCGCGGGCCGCGGCCGCGCTGTGGACGGCCGCGCTGTGGACGGCCGCGCTGTGGGCCCCGGCCGCCGTGGCCTGCCCGGCCGCGCCCAGTGATGACATCAGCAGTACGCCGCTGAGCAGGTAGGTGTGGACGCGCCGTGGGAGCCGCGCGCGTCGGCTGACGAAGCCAAGACGTCTGGTCATGGGGGTGTGACTGCTCCACAGGTGGGGGGTTGGGTGGCAACGCGGACCCGGCGACGGGCGCGGGACGAGCTCTTCGGTCACCACCGGGAGCTCACCCGGAGGCCGCCAGGGACTGCGTGAGGTGCTGAGCGATCGCCGTCACGTGGGGCGGGTCGATCAGGGACAGGTGGTCGCCCTCCACGGGGACGACTTCGAGACAGGGGCACAGGGGCGCCCAGCCCAGGTCGGTCTCCGGCCTGAGGTAGCGCGGGTCCAGAGCCGTCGTCAGGCGCTGCGCCTGCTTCGCGCGGTAGAGCACCACAGGGCCGCGGTACGGGCGCGGTACGTATCGCTCGCCGACGCGGGCGTCGATGTAGGAGGTGCGTTGGTGTTCCATGATGCCCGGGCTCATGTCGAGCCCTGCCTCGGCCACCACGCGCATGACGACGTCGATCTGCTGGTCCTCGGGCGTGGCCGCGAGTTCGTCGTAGGGCAGGTTCAGGTGCTGTCCGTAGGTCTTCTCGACGTACGCGGCGAAGCGGCGGAAGCGTTCGAGCAGCAACTCCCGCGACTGCGCGTTCACGCCCGGCAGGGCGGCGGGCAGGATGGTGTCGATCAGTCCCAGGAAGGCGACGCTCTGGCCCGCCTCCGTCAGCTGCTGCGCCGTCTCGTAGGCGAGGCAGCCGCCGAAGGACCAGCCCAGGAGTCGGTAGGGGCCCTGCGGCTGGATCTTCCGGATGAAGGACAGATAGCGCGCGGCCTTCTCCTCCATCGTGTCCACGGTCTCCAGCCGTTCCAGCCCGTACACCGCCTGGTCGCGGGGCAGGAGCAGGGTCAGGGGCTGGTAGACGGACGTGGGGCCGCCGGCGGGGTGGAAGGTGAACAAGGGGGGTTTGGAGGAGCCCTGCCGCGACGGGCGGAGAGTGTTCACGACCCTGCCGCCGGTGGGGTTGACGGCCGGCCTGATGAGTTCTGCGATGGCGGCCACCGTCCCGTGCTTGAGCACGGCCTCGGCAGTCAGCGTGAGCTCGGCGTCCTCGCCCAGGCGGCGGCGGATCGCCTCGACCAGTCCTTCCGCGACGCGCAGGTCGGCGTCGGCCGCGAGGATGTGGCGGCGGACGTCCGCGGGGGGCTCCCGCAGGACTTCGGTCCAGGCACCGGCCACCAGACGCTCGGCGGCATCCCGTGGCTGGAGGGAGGACGGCAGCGCCGCTGCGGGAAGGTCTGCGGAGGCAGTGTTCGTACCGGTGTCCGAGGCAGTCGGCGATGCGGCCGTGCCCTGCTGCGGCGCATCGTCCGCCTCGCGTACGAGTCCGAGTTCCCCCAGGACGGTCTCGCCGATCTCACGCAAGGTCGCACCGCGCAGCATGAGGTCTGCGGGCAACTCGACCGCGAAGTCCTGCAGTACGGCGTTTCGGATACGCACGGCCACCAGGGAGTCCAGGCCGAGGGCGGGAAGCGGAACCGCGTCGTCGAGGTCCGGTACGTGGAAGCCCATGATCGCGGCGGTTCGTTTCACCAGCCGCTGGTAGACCTCGTCCGCGGCGTTCTCGCCGAGGGACTCGACGGCGCCGGGTCCGGGCCAGTCGTCCACAGAGGTGTCCTGGGCGCGGAGGCTGTCGGTGAAGAAGGGAATGTCGGACAGACCCGGGAACGCCTCCAGGACCCGTTGGCTGTCGAAGTGCACGACGCCCGTGTGCGTGTGGTTGTGGACGACGAGGGCCTGCAGGGCGTCCAGTCCTTCGGCCGCGGTGAGGGATTCCAGTACCAGGGCCGGATTGGCGGGAGCGGCGCCGATGTCCCGCCAGGGGCCCCAGGCGATGGACGTGGCGGGCTTGCCCTCCGCTCTGCGGCGTTGTGCGATCGCGTCCAGCCAGGCGTTGGCGGTCGCGTAGGCGCACTGACCGGGTGAGCCGAGCAGGGCGGCGGCGGAACTGTAGAAGACCCACCAGTCGAGGTCGTGGGAGTCGACGGCCGCCTCCAGGTGGAGCGCGCCGGTGACCTTGGGCCGCAGAACGGTGTGGACGTCGTCGGTGCCCAGATCCGTGATCATCCGGTCGTGCAGGACGCCGGCGCAGTGGGCGACCCCGCGCAGCGTGTGTCCCTCGTCGAGTGCGGCCTGCACCAGGCGCGGAGCCACGTCGGGCTCGGCGATGTCGCCCTGCACCACGGCGACGGACGTCCCGAGCTCGCGCAGCCCGGTGATGACCTCGTCCGCCTCCGGCGTGGCCGGCCGCCTTCCGTTGAGGACCAGCCGGCCGGCTCCCTGTTCGGCCAGGCGGCGTGCCGTTGCGAGGCCGAGGCCGGTGAGGCCGCCGGTGACGATGTAGGCGCCGTTGCGGTGCACGAACGGTGCTTCGTACTGCTGCTCCGCCAGGTCGGCGGGAGTGAGCCGGGCGACGCGGCGGGTGCCTGCTCTCCAGACGACTTCGTCCTCGGCACTGTTGCCGAGGAGTTCCTGAACGAGGTCCTCGACGTGGTCGAACTGGTCGTCGATGTCGACCAGGCACGCACGCAGGGCGGGTTCCTCGATGGCGAGCACGCGCACGAGACCACGCAGACAGGCCAACGACGGCTTGCCGCGTTCCCCCGGTACGGCGGCACGGGCTCGTACGGTGACCAGCCAGAGCCGGGGGTGGTGCTGCGCGTGCGGGCCGGCGGCGAGCTGGCGCGCGACCTGCGTGGCGCGGCACAAGGCGTCGGCCCGGGACTCGGCCGTCTCGCTCGTGCCGTTCGTGTCGCTCGAATCGCCGGTGTCGCTCGTGCCGTTCGTGTCGCTCGAATCGCCGGTGTCGCTCGTGCCGTTCGTGTCGTCGAGGAGCAGCACGACGGCGCGGGGAGCCGTCGGCCTGCTTCCCTGTGGCCAGTCGTCGAGCAACCGGTGCGGGGATGCGCTGAGCGGCCGGGTCGTCGTCCGGACGTTCCTCGACTCCAGAGCCTGGGCAAGTGCCGTGGCCAGGGCGCTGTTTCCGCCTGTCGCGGGTTCGTCGACGAGGAGCAGGGCGCTGTCGAGCGGGGCGGGGAGCGGGACGGGCGCCTTCTGCCACTGGATGTCGTAGGCGAGCGCCTCCAGGGGCCTGGGCACCTCACCGTGCTCGGCGGGACGCAGTTGCAGACCCTGGGCGGTGATGCGCGCGTCGGCTCCGGTCGCCACGACGTCCCAGCGCCCGTCGAGGTGACCGGGTGCAAGAGGTACGCCCGGTTCCGCGGCCGCCCCCGGCGACGGGAAGGCCCGGATGGTGTACGGCGTGCTCGGGGCGGTGAGGTGGTGAAGGTGCAGGCGCTGCAGGAACGCCGGGGTGACCTCCGCCCGGGCGGACCCGCCGTGGTGGACGATGCCGTCGTGCGGATCGGGTACGCCGGCCTGGGCCGGTGCGTACAGCATGGCGGCGAGGAGCTCTCCGTAGGACTGCCCGGGGCGTTCCTCATGGTCGGCCGGGCTCCACTGGCTGACGACGGCCGGTGGGGTGTCGGGGATGTCCGGGGCGGCGGCGGGGCGGGTGTGGACCCGCGCTGACGCGTGGCAGGTCCAGGTGCCGCTCGTGGTGCGGGCATGGACCGTGACGGTCGCGTGGGCGCCGCAGGGTTCCCAGACGACGGTCACCGGTGTTCTGCTGGCCAGGGGCAGCCATCGGTGGATGGCCAGGTCCTCCAGGCGCAGTTCGTCCAGTCCGTCCTGCTCGTGGATCTCCCGGGCCGCGGCGATCATGAGGGAGGCGGCCGCGGGCAGGGTGAGGACCGGACGGCCGTGGAGCAGGCGCACGGCGGCATGGGCTCCGTCCGTGCCCAGGTCGGTCTGCCACAGGACGGCACCGGTGCGCGGGTCGTCGGTTCGGCGGCCGAGCAGCGAGTGGCCCCTCCCCGGGTCACCGGTTGCGTGGCCGCGGCGGGCGAACCAGTAGCGTTCATGGCGCCAGGGCGGGCTGGGCAGCGGGATTCGTGTTCCCGCGGGCCAGAGCCGGTCCTCGTCGACCTGTGCTCCGGCGAAGTGCAGCCGGACGAGTGCGCCGCGCAGGTCGACCGCCTCGTCGCCCCCCTTGTACAGCGTGGGAACCACCACCGCTTCGGGGGCGTTGGCCGCCTGCAGGGTTTCCGTGAGGGGAATCAGGGCGATCGGGTGGGGTGAGACTTCCAGGAA
Organism: Streptomyces sp. NPDC046197; assembly: GCF_040646295.1. Classification (NCBI taxonomy): domain Bacteria; kingdom Bacillati; phylum Actinomycetota; class Actinomycetes; order Kitasatosporales; family Streptomycetaceae; genus Streptomyces; species Streptomyces sp. NPDC046197. The sequence goes on from NZ_JBEYZY010000005.1 coordinate 24,346, forward strand.
GAGGTCGTTTCCGTCGGCCGCCGCGGCGGCGACCGCCTGCTGCAGCCGGACGGGGCGGCGAAGGTTGGCGCACCAATAGGCGGCGTCGGCCCGCACCGGGGCCCGCGGGTCCTCGAGGACGGTGCTGTACCAGGCGAGGTCCGCGGTGGAGGCCCGAAGCGTGCGCAGGGCCTCGTACAGTTCGGGGACGAGCGGCTCGACCGCCGCCGAATGCCCCGCTCCGCCGACGTCGAGAAGCCGTGCCGTACGGCCCTGCCCGGTCAGTTCGTCCACCAGGCGCCGGACGGCCTGTACCGGTCCGGCGACGGTGCATCTGCGCGGGGAGGAGTGCACGGCGATCTCTACGCCGGGGAAGCGCGGCAGAAGCTCGTCGCGTTCCTCGTCGGCCAGTTCGACCGCGGCCATGGCGCCCGTGCCTTCGTTGTCGATGCCTGCGAGCCGGACCGACCGCTCGAGGATGATGCGCAGACCGTCGGCCACGTCCAGGGCGCCGGCGATGACCGCGGCGCCGACCTCGCCCATCGAGTGGCCGATGACGGCAGCGGGCCGCACCCCGTGGGCGAGGAAGGTGCGCGCCAGGGCGATGTGCATCCCGAACAGCAGCGGATGGATGTGCTCGACGCCCTGGCCCGGCTCGGCCTGCCGGAGCATGTCGTGCAGGGACGCACCCGCCTGGGCGAGGAACACCGGGTCCAGCCCACGGACCTCCGCCTCGAATACGGGCTCGTTTCTCAGCAGGCCCAGTCCCATCCCCTGCCACTGGGAGCCGTGGCCGGAGAAGACCAGGACGGGACGGCGGGCGCCGGGCGAGCGCGCCACGAGGTTGTCGGGGCCGGCAGGTACACACCCCGGCCCCTCCTCCCGGCGTGCCAGGGCTCCGAGCCGTCCGGCCGCCTCCTCGTGGGTGCGTGCCGTGACGGCGGCACACACGGGCCCTCTTCGATGGCGGGCCAGGGTGTGGGCGGCATCCCTGAGCGCGGGTGCGTCGTCGGCCGACATCAGCCGGGCGAGCCCGGCCGCGACGTCGCCGATCCTGTCGCGGGACCGGGCTGAGACGACGAGTACATGCGCAGGCGTGGCGTGACTGTCCTGGCCCTCGTTCTGCGGCTCGACGGCCGGTGCCTGTTCCAGGACGACGTGTGCGTTGGTGCCTCCGAAGCCGAAGGCGGACACGCCGGCCCGGGCCGGGCGGGTGCCCCGGTCCGGCCAGGCGACGGGCTCGGTGACGACGCGCAGGCCGAGGGAGTCGAAGTCGATGTGCGGGTTGGGCCGGTGGAAGTGCAGGCTGCCCGGAATACGGTGGTGGTGGAGCGCCAGTACGGTCTTGACCAGGCCGACGATCCCCGCGGCACCTTCCAGATGGCCGATGTTGCCCTTCACGGAGCCGATGAGCAGGGGCTGGTGCGGCGGCCTGCCGCGACCGACCACGGCACCCAGTGAGCCGGCCTCGATGGGGTCGCCCAGCAGGGTTCCGGTGCCGTGTGCCTCGACGTAGTCGATGTCGGCGGCATCGACCCGGGCGTCGTCGAGCGCGCTGCGCAGCAGGCCTTCCTGGGCCGCGGGGTTGGGGGCCATCAGTCCCGCCGAGCGACCGTCGCTGTTGACTGCCGTTCCCCTGATGACGGCCAGGACCCTGTCGCCGTCGCGCAGGGCGTCGGTCAGCCGTTTGAGGACGACGACCCCGCAGCCCTCCCCCCGGGTGATGCCGTCGGCGGCGGCGTCGAACGGCTTGCACCGGCCGTCCGCCGCCAGTGCTCCGGCCTGCTGGAAGGAGGCGGTGACCGTGGGGGAGAGAAGGACGTTGACACCCGCAGCGAGCGCCGTGTCGCATTCACCGGCGCGCAGGCTGCGGCACGCCTGGTGCACTGCCACCAGGGACGAGGAACAGGCCGTGTCGACGGTCATGCTCGGGCCGTGCAGGTCGAACAGGTAGGACAGCCGGTTGGCGGCGATGCTCCCGGCGGCTCCCGTGCTGGTCCACGGGGTCAGCCGGGTGGGGTCCGACGTGGTCAGATGTCCGTACTCGAGGGCGCTGAGACCGACGAACACCCCCGTGTTGCTGCCCTGGAGGCTGTACGCGGGAACTCCGGCGTGGTCCAGGGCTTCGCAACCGACCTCCAGCAGCAGCCGCTGCTGCGGGTCCATCACCTCCGCCTCGCGCGGGGTGATGCCGAAGTGGTCGGCGTCGAAGGCCTCGATGTCGTCGAGGAAGGCGCCCTGGCGGGTGGTCCGTTCCATCAGCGCCGCGGCGCCGGGCCCGGTGGCGAAGTCGCGCCAGCGTCTGGCGGGGACGGTGCCGATGAGGTCGCTGCCCGCGATCAGGTGCTTCCAGAAGGCGTCGGGGCCGCTGACGTTGCCGGGCAGCCGGCAGCCGATGCCGATCACGGCGACGGGGCAGGGCGCCGAGGACGGTTCGGCGATGTCGCTCCCGGTGTCGTCGCCCTCGGTGGCCGGGGGCTGTGGCTGCGCCCGCGGCGCGTCCTGGTCCCGCCCGGCCACCGGCCCCTCGCTCCCGGCCAGACGCTCCACGAGCGATCCGACGGTCGGGTTCTCCCACAACAGCGTGGCCGGCAAAGGCCTGTTCAGGAATCGTTCCAGGCGACCGGCGACACCGACGGCGGCGCGGGACGTCAGGCCGTGGTCCACCAGCGGCCGGGTGTCGTCCAGATCCGCCTCGGCGATGCCGCAGGTTTCGGAGAGGAGTTGGCGCAGGAAGGTACGTAGCTCCGCCGCGGAGGCCGGTTTCGGCCCGGGCCGGTCGGCCGGCCGCTCTCCTGGTTGCATCTGTGCTCTCCCTGCGCCTTCACGTGCTGCCGGTCGTCGGTGCCAGGTCCTGCCGTCACCTGCCCGTCGTCGCCCGGAGGGCCGCCTCGCGGCGTCAGGTGCGGCGTGAGGCGGACGGGCATGTGACGACAGGGCCTATGGGGTGTCCGCAGACCATGCGCCCGCCAGGTACTGGTCGCGGCAGGCGCTGCGCGCGACCTTGCCGCTGGTGGTGCGGGGAACGCTGCCGGGTGGAGCCAGTACGAAGTCGTGGACGGCGATGCCGTGTCCGGCGGCGACCGCGGACCGCACCGCGCCGGTCACCTCCTGCGCCAGTACCTCGGTCCGGGTCGCCCCGCGGCGGTGCTCGGCGACGACGGCCAGTCGCTCGCCGTCGGTGGTGGACAGGGAGAACGCGGCGATGTGGTGCGGGCGGATCGCCGGATGAGCCGCCTGGACGGTCTCCTCGATGTCGTGCGGGTAGTGGTTGGTCCCGTCGATGATCACCAGGTCCTTCAGACGGCCGGTGACGTAGAGCTGTTTGTCGTGCCACACGCCCAGGTCGCCGGTGCGCAGCCAGGGTGCGGTCGGGTCGTCGCCGTCGAGCACCGCGTGGAAGGTGGTCTCGCTGCGCTCCTGCTGGTTCCAGTAGCCGCGTCCGACGTTGGGGCCGCGCAGCCAGATCTCACCGATGGTTCCGTCTTCCCGGCGTCGGCCCGTCGCGGGATCGACGACTGCGATCTCCTGGCCCGTCGGCCGGCCGCATCCGACGAGTTCGACCACCGCCCGGTCGTCGGAGCTCTCCAGCGTGCGTGCGGTCCCCTGTCCGACCGCCTGCCGGTCGAAGGAGGCGACGGTCGGCTCCTCTCCCGCCGGTGAGGTGCACACGAAGACGGTCGCCTCGGCCAATCCGTAGGAGGGGCGCATCGTCGTGCGCCTCATGCCGACCGGCGCGAAGGCCGTCTGGAAACGCTCGAGGGTACGAGGTCCGACGGGCTCGCTGCCGTTGATCAGGACCGCGACGGACCCCAGCCACAGTCCGGCACGTTCCTCGGCGTCCACCCGCCGGACGCAGTAGTCGTAGGCGAAGTTGGGCGCTGCGCTGAGAGCTCCGTCGTACCGCGTCAGCAGGCGCAGCCAACGCACCGGTTGCTGAATGAACGCCAGAGGGTCCATGAGAACGGACGGCAGATGCCCGATGACCGGCAGGACGACGGCCATTACCAGTCCCATGTCGTGGTACAGCGGCAGCCATCCCACGGCGCAGTTGCGGCCTCGCCGGATGTCGTAGGCCTCCAGGCCCTGCCGGGCGTTGTGGCACACATTGGCGTGGGTGATCGCCACCCCGGCGGGAAAGCGGGTGGAGCCCGAGGTGTATTGCAGATAAGCCACGTCATTCGGCAGCGGTTCGTCGAAGTCCTCGCGCGGCTCTACGGAGGTCTGCACCAGCTCCTGCTCGGTGACGACCCGGAATTTCCCGGACATGCCGTGTGCCGCACAGAAATCCGTCAGCGACGCGCGCTGTTCCTCGACGGTCAGCAAGAACTTGGGCGAGGCGTCCCGCAGCACCGCCGCGAGCTTCTCCTCGTGCCCGGGCAGGGAGGGCGGGAACAAGGGAACTGCAATAGCGCCGGCACAAGTGATGGCGAGGAATCCCACAACATACTCGAGGCTTTGCGGAGCGACGACCGCCACTCTTTCCCCGGCCACGTCGGCACAACGCAGGGCCCAGGCGGTCCGCCGTACCCTCTCGTCGAGTTCCTTCCAGGTGAGCGAGGAGGTCACGCCCTCGATGTCAGCGCTGTGGTCGACGAACGTGAAGGCGGTTTCGTCGGGGGTGAGAGCAGCGACCCGGGCGAGATGGTGGCTGATGGTATCCGTCACCGGGATTGTCACTGGCTCACCGAACCTTCACTTTGGCGCCCGCACCACTGCGGGTTTTGGACGCATGCAGCGGAACAACAGCGAAACACGGGGTTGTCCCCCTTCTCCAGTGACACGCCGGTACAAGCCGTCGGCCCGCTCACCTCGTGACTCGGCAGCGCCTATATTTCGCACGTGAGGGTAATCCGGGTACCGCACCTTCGGCTACGCACCCCGAGCGTCATTACGACGGTCATTCTCGCCACGTTCTTGACGGCTCTCGACAGCAGTGTGGTGAATGTCGCCCTGCCCCAGATGCGCAGGGAACTCGGTATGGGCGACACGGGCCTGAAGTGGGTGGCCACCGCATACCCGCTGTCGCTTGCGAGCTCTTTGCTGTTCGCCGGTCGGCTGACCGATGCCAGGGGACGCCGCTGGTCCCTGCTGACCGGGCTCGCCGTGTTCACCGCCTCCTCGGCGTGCTGCGCGCTGTCGGGCACGGAGGGGATGCTCGTCTGCTTCCGCGCCGTGCAGGGCGCCGGTGCGGCGTTCATCCTGCCCGCCTCGTTGGCGGTGATGTCCCACGACCTGCCGGGCAGTGTGCGTACGGCCGGATTCGGTGCGGCGACTGCGGCGGTGGCCTCTGCGCTGGCTTTCGGACCGGTCATCTCCGGTGTGGTGACGCAGCACTTGGGCTGGGAGTGGCTCTTCGTGCTGAACATTCCGCTGGGAATCGCCGGCTTCTTCGTCGGTGCCTTCGCCCTGTCCGGCGCCGCCCGCGAAACCCGCCCCTCGCCTTCCGACGTTACCGCGGTGTCCCAGCGGGTGGTCGCGCTGACGTGCCTTTCGCTGGCCGCCCTGGTCTACTGCCTGATCCAGGGACCCGCGTACGGGTTCGCGGAGCCGATGGTCATCGTCTCGGGTCTCACCGGCGTCGTCGGCGTGGTGGCACTGTGCTGCTGGCAAGAACCGCGCCGCAGCGCTGCGTTGGGCCAGCTGCTGTGCCGACGGCCCTTCATCGGCGGGCTGGTCGCCCAACTGCTGTGGGGGCTGGGCGTGACCGGCGTCTACTTCTACACGTCCCAGTTCCTGCAGAGCGGATTGCGGCTCAGTCCCACGCAGGCAGGGCTGACGTTCACGCCCGTGGTCTCGGCGCTGTGCGTGACCGCTCCGTTCGTGGCGGCCATGGCCAAACGGTGGGGAGACGGGCGGATCGCCGCATCGGGTCTGCTTCTGGTGTCCTGCGGCCTGCTCCTGGTCGCGTTGGGCAGTCGCTACGGCGAACTCGTCGACCTGCTGCCGGGGCTGACCACCGTGGGCGCGGGTTCGGCACTGGCGCTGCCCGTGACGACGCGGGCCCTGGAGTCCTCACCCGGCCATCTGTCCGGCTTCGCCGCGGGGTTGTTCAGCGCGACCCGCGAGCTCTCGGGTGTGTTCGGCATCGTGCTCGTGGGCGCCGTGGTGACTTTTGTGCAGCGCTCGGCGCAGTCCGGGGGTGCCGCACACCATGAGGCCTTGTGGACGGGGTACGCGGCCGGTCTGTGCATGGCGGCAGCACTGGTCGGGGCGGGCGCGCCGGTTGCCGTCTGGGCGCTGCGCCACCCACAGGGGCCTCAACGGGAAGACGGCTGCCGGGCCGTTGGGTCGTCGTCCGGGGACAAGCTCTAGTCAGTCCCCTTGTCGCCCTTCCGTCGCCCCTCTTCATCCCTCTTCGCCGGTCAGTCGGCAACCCGGTCGGACTCCAGCGGCCTTCGGGGCCGGCCCGTCACCGGCCGGTCCGCCGCCCCGCTGTCCATGATGTGCACGGCTCCCAGGAGCAGCGAGAACAGACGTACGAAGCGTTCGCCGGTGTCCCCGAAGGCATCGACGCGGGGCGATTCCAGGATGAGAACCCCGACGGGCCGGTCCCCCACGTACACGGGGGCGATGATGGACGACAGGTGGTCGTCTCCCAGGTTGACCATCGGATACCCGCTGGTCGAGTGCGTATCGTCGATCCTGACGGTGGCCTTGCGGCCAAGAGCCCACAGCAGGTCCCGGCCCTCCGCCTCATCGGCGGTGTACTCGTCGGGCGCCCGGCTCACATCGCCGTGCTGCCCTCGTCGTCTGAGGCGGCGGCCGTCCTCGTCGAGGGCGTAGTAGGCGCATCTGGTGCTGGGACCTGCCTTCGTGGCGAGCAGGGTGGTGATCCAGTCGACGGTCTGGACCTTGAGCTCGCCTGTGTCGCTCGCCTCGTGCGTGAGGCGCAGTATGTTCTCCACGATGGCGCAGAGATTGTCGCTGAACTCCGCGATCTCCGCGTCGGCGTTTGCCTTCGAGCGCAACGCGACATAGGAGGCGAGGCTGGAGCAGGCGGTTCCCGCGGCGATGAACGTGATCTGCACGACGCCGGCCACATAGTTGATGACGGAGCCCACGGCGAATGCGGCGCCGGGGAACAGAGCGGCCGCCGCGGTGATCAGCACCCGCCGGTTCTTCCTCGATCGTCCACCTCTGGACGCCTCTTGACCCAAAGCTTCCACCACTGCCGTGTTCCTTTTCGATGTCACCCTGTTCGCCGGCCATGAGATTTCGGTCGGCATGTCATCGCAGTGGATGGGCAGCACTGACGTCTACGTCCAGTGACCCGACCGTGGCGGCAACAGGCAACACGTGCGGACAACAATCATCCGAAAGAGCTAAGGGTTTCGCGTGGTGGAGCCGGATACGCAGAACGGCCGGGACCCGGTACGGGGTCCCGGCCGTTCTGCGGCGCGTGGGCGTCAGGCCTAGTAGCCAGGGAAGGTGACGCTGCTGACGCAGCTGATCGAACCGCGCGCGGCGGGGCAGTTCTGCGTCGAGTCGTTGATGACGGTGACGTTTCCGCTCTTGTCCCTGGTGATCTGGTACGAGGTCACCTGCACGCAGCGAACGTGGCCATAGCCGTCGTTCGTGCAATGGTCGGCGCCGTTACCGGCGAAGGACTGGGCGGCACCCGCACCGATCAGAGCAAAGCTCCCCAGGACGCCCACCGCCGCCGCGATCTTCTTCGAATTGAGCATCTGCCTTTTCCTTTACAGTCGGCCCCCGCTCGGACACCCGGTCGAACCCCGAGGGCTTCCTAGATCACCTGATGGGCGATCACTTGGTCGGCGAGAGAGCCTGGTTGCACTGCACCGACTTGTGCTTGCTCAGGTCGCTGGTCTGGAGGCCGAGGAGGTTGACCACGAGATTGACGTCGTGGATGTTGACCAGCCCTTGCCAAGCCGACTCGTTCGCCGAACACGTCTGGTTCTGCGTGGGGTCGGCCTTGGTCTGCGAGTCCCCGTCCGCGGCGTGGCCGACGCCGGCGCCCAGGAAGCTGACGCTGCCGAGCATGGCCACGGCGACTGCCGCCCTGTGGTACTTGCGCATTACTTCTCCGTTTCTCGGGTTGACACAGTTCGTGATGAACTGGTCACCGACAGTGGCTAACTCTAGGCGACGTTTGCGGCCTCTTTATGGGCGAAACGCGCAGACGTCTACGATTGTTAAAAATGGCACAATATGATGTGGATGGACCGGCGATATACAGCAGACAGGCCCCGAAACCCGGACACATGGCCGGGTTTCGGGACCTGTCTAAATCATCTGACCGGCAATCACTTACCGAGGCCGAGGAGCTGGTTGCAGCTCACCGACGTGTGCCTGCTGGCGTCGGTGGTGGTGATACCGGCGGCACCGATGTTGTTGATGATGTCGCTGGCCGCCTCGGTGCCGACGTAACGGCTCTCGTCCGCCGAGCACGCCTGGTTCTGCTTGTTGTCCAGCTTGAAGCCGTCATCGCTGTGAGCCTGGCTGACGCCCGCTCCAAGGAAGCCGACGCTACCGAGCATGGCCGCGACGACAGCGGCCCTCTGGCAATTGCGCATTACCTCTCCGTTTCTCGGGTCGACACGGTCCGTGATGAACCGGTCACCTACAGTGGCTGACTATAGACGACGCTTTCGGACCCTCTGCGGGTGAAACGCGCAAACGCCTACGATTATTAAAAATGGCACAATATGATGTGGATGGACCGGCAAGGAACAGCAGGCGGGTCCCGGAACTCGGACACCTGGCCGAGTTCCGGGACCCGCCTAAACGACCCGATCGGTAATCACTTACCGACGAGGAAGAGCTGGTTGCAGCTCACCGACGTGTGCTTGCTGACGTCGGTGGTGGTGATGCCGGCAGCACCGATGTTGTTGACGAGGTCGCTGCCCGTCTCGGAGCCGACGTAACGGCTCTCGTCCGCCTGGCACGCCTGGTTCTGCTTGTTCTCCAGCTTGAACGCTTCGTCATCGCCGTGAGCCTGGCTGACACCCGCGCCGAGGAAGCCGACGCTACCGAGCATGGCCGCAACGACGGCGGCCTTCTGGTACTTGCGCATTACCTCTCCGTTTCCTGCGTGGACTGAGAACAGACAGCCCGAATCACCTGATCGGCAGTCACTTACCGATGGTGAAGAGCTGGTTGCAGCTCACCGACGTGTGCTTGCTGGCGTCGGTGGTGGTGATGCCGGCGGCACCGATGTTGTTGATGATGTCGCTGGCCGCCTCAGTGCCTACGACACGGCTCTCGTCCGCCGAGCAAGCCTGGTTCTGCTTGTTCTCCAGCTTGAACGCTTCGTCATCGCCGTGAGCCTGGCTGACACCCGCGCCGAGGAAGCCGACGCTACCGAGCATGGCCACGACGACAGCGGCCTTCTGGTACTTGCGCATTACCTCTCCGTTTCCTGTGTCGACACAGTCCGTAGTGGACTGGTCACTGGCAGTCCTCAAGCTAGGCGATCTTTCAGACTTTTGCCATGAGAAACGCACAAACACGTACGTTTCCTGAAAAAATGCTGTCCTGACTTGCTGAGCCTGCCACCAGGTGGCCGCATCCGCGCAGCCACGCCCGGCCAACTGCCGTTCGGAAAGCCGCTGCTCACAGCGAGCGGGCACCTTCCCCGTCGAGACGGAGCCGCCCACGTCACTGGGTGGGGCAGAACATCACCCGTCTGCCGGGGCGCGGTCGGCGCGCGCCGCGAGCCGACCGGAACCGACCCTTACCAAAGGGTGATCTGGGGACAAACGCCGTAACTGCTCCCGGTTCGTCGCGTTGAGGGGGAAGTGCGGCCGCGCGTCATGCTGCCGCGCTTACCAAGTCAGTAAGGAGAACGTGATGTCTCTCATCGCGAAGGCGGGGGTCGTCGCACTCGGCACCGGTGCCGTGGCGCTCACCGCAGCCGGCCTCGCCACGGCGAATGCCGGCGCCGAGGCTTTGGCGACGGACTCGTCGGGTGTCGCGTCGGGCAATGTGGTCCAGGTCCCGGTTCACGTGCCGGTCAACGTGTGCCACAACACCCTCCACGTGTTCGGCGCTCTCAACCCGTCCCTCGGACACCTCTGCCGGGGCGAATGACGTCTGACGTCCCGACGCGAAAGCCCCGGCGCACTCCAGCGCCGGGGCTCTTTCGATGAAACGGGCGTCGGCACGCGTACCGGCGTCGGCTCACGCGTACCGGTAGATGCGGCCGACGTCCTCCAGCTCGTCCGGAGTCAGGTCCCACGGCGGCAGCTTCTGGTGCCGTGCCACGATCCGGCCGTGCTGCTCGTCGCGGGGGCCCGGCGGCTTCTCGGGCAGATAGCGGGCCCCGCGGTGCCGGCGCTGCCAGCGGTACCACTGCAGATCGACGAAGGCGTGGTGCAGCCAGAAGACGGGGTCGTTGACGGAGGCCCCGCCGAGCATCGCCCCGCCGACCCAGCGGTGCACCCGGTTGTGGTTGCGCAAGGACCCCTCGTCCCGGCCGGTGTCCCAACCCTCCAGCTTGTTGCGGAAACCCCGGGTGACCGTGGAGTCCCAGGGCGCGACGTCGTAGACCGGGTCGTCCAGCGCCCACTTGAGATCGTCACTCGTCGGCAGGTCGATCGGTTCGCGGGAGCGGCCGAGGTCCCGGGTGAGGAACGAGTCGTCGGTCACGTTCACCTTGATGGTCCAGTTGCCCTCCCGATGGGCGAACGGACCGGTCGTCACCTGGTGGTCGGAGCGGCGCCCGTCACCGCCGAGGAGGTCCTCCGTCCAGGGCACGGATGTGGTGGTGCGGTCGCGGGTCCAGTCCCAGTACGGAACGGTCACCGAGGAGTCCACCCGGCGCAGTGCGCGCTCCAGTTCGAGCAGGAGCTGCCGGTGCCAGGGCAGGAAGGAGGGCGCCATGTGCGCGGAGCGCAGTCCCTCCTCACCGTCGGAGGGGAAGTACTCGATGTGCATCCGCACGAACTCGTCGTACTCGCCACGCCGCTTGACCTCCAGCAGCGCCTTGACGAACCGGCGCTTCTCGGCCCCCGTGAGCGTGCCGGCGTCCTTACGCACGTACGCCATGCCGCTCCCCCGTGTGCGAGTGCCCCGTGCCCAGCGGTCCGGGAGCCAGGTCGCGCAGCCGCTGGCCCGGGCCGAGTTCGTCGACGGCGGCGCGGGCGGCGTCCAGCGGTGTCCGGTACGGCCGGTAGTGGTCGACCATGCTCAGCCAGGTGCCGTCGGCACGGCGCATCAGATGCAGCGGTCGGCCGTCCACGGTGACGTGCCACTGACCGTCCTCCGCCGCGTCCCCGGCGGGGATCCACTCACCTTTGATGCGGCGGCCGCGGTAGGTCTGCTCGAAGGCGGTGCCCTCCGGCGCCTGCCCGGCTGCGGAGTCCGGGCGCGGGAACCGGTGGGCGACGACCGCCGGGGTCATGAAGGCCGCGAGTGCGCAGGCGAGCAGCCTGTGAGCCGCGTCCCGTCGTGTTCTGCCCGCCGGTGCGGGCCCCGCCGTGCCCGGTGCCCCCTCCTCGGCGCCCGCCGGTACTGCCCCGGTGCTGACGACCATGGTTCACTCCTCGTCCGGTTCGGTTGTCCGTTGCGGTAACCGCCGAACGTCCCGCGCGGTCACCGCCGCGCGGCCAGGACGGTGATCACCGGTGGCCGTCCGGGTGATCACCGGCGTGCGCCGTCGGGCCGCCTCCGTCCGGAGGCGGCGCGTCGACCGAGCGCACGAAGAGGGTGCGGGTGCCGCCCGCGGATCCCTGCACCGGCCGCAGGGGAACGGGACGGCGCAACCGAGGACACGCGGTGACCGGGGACACACGGAGGGACGGCCCTCGAACCACACCGAGGGCCGTCCCTTCCGTAGCGCGTCGTCTCGGCCCTACAGCGACAGGCCGCCGTGCAGCGGCTTGACGTCCTGCACCGCGGTCGTGGCGTCCTTCGCCGTGTGGTGCAGCGGCCGGGAGTCGTTCAGTGCGTTCGCGGCGTCCTTCGCCGCGTGGAGCAGCGGCTCCTTCCCGGTGCCGAGCTCCGACCCGTGCAGCGGCACGTCCAGAGGAAGCTTGGTGTTCACGCTGCCGCTCAGGCCGGTGCTCGCGTCGGCGGCGAACGCAGGCCCGGCGACACCGGCAGCGATCAAGGACCCGGCAAGGACAGCGGCAGCCTTCAGGGACTTCATCGTGTTCCTTTCTTCGGCAACGCGGGTTGCCGGAGGGGACTCTGTCTCCGTGCCTAACGAGCTCTGACCGGAGCGGAAACCGGAGGCGCCGAAGATTGCAAGTCCTCATATGAGAACTCTGAGAGAGCGGGCCCCGCGACTGAGAACTCTGAGAGAGCGGGCCCCGCGACGCGATGGGACCGCCCGGCAACCGGAAGAAGGAGGGGGCGAACAACAGTCGTGGTGCCGCTCCCTCGGAGCGGCACCACGACTTCGGGGACGAGAGCCGTACGGTACGAGGCCCGTGCGGTGCTCACGAGGCCGGCGGCAGCACCGGCTCCGGCAGCGTGACGGCCGGTACCTCGGTCAGCGGCGTCGATGCGGACTCGTCCGGCGTCGGCAGCGGGTCGTCGATCGCGGCCGGCGTCGGCAGCGGGTCGTCGATCAGTGAGGCGGTGAGCAGGTTGATCGCGTCGGTCAGCAGGCCGGCGACCGAGGGAAGCACCTGGTCGACGTCACCGGAGGTGACCGACTGCACCAGGGTGTCGATGGCCTTCGCCAGGGCGTCCAGCGCGTCACTCGTGGGGTCGGCGGCGCGCCGCTCGGACGTCCCGGACTTGGCCGTGGCCGCCCTCGTCGTGGCCGGGGTCGCCGGAGTCCTGGCGGCCACCTTGAGCAGGGCGCGCTTCGCGGCGTCGCCCAGTTTCCTGGCCTTCGCGGCGGGCAGTTGGCCGTGGTCCGCCTCGAGCACGGCGTTCAGCAGGTCGGTGACCGGTTTGGCCTCGCTCCCGAAGGTGTTGAGTTTCCTGACCTGCACGACAAGCGCGTCCGCGCCGGGGAGCCGCTTGCCGGCCGACGTGACATGGCTGCGTCCGGGGCGTTCCGGGGCCGAGTCGGCCGCCAAGGCGACCGGTCCGGTGGTCCCGACCAGGAGGGCGGCGCCCAGTGCGCTGGAGGTGATACGCCGTACGGGCAGAGCACGCATGGGACATTCCTTTCGACGGGCGTCTGATCTTGAGCCCACCGTGAGAGCACCCATGACTGCCTGCAACCGATCATAGGCCTTTCACAATCCCCCGTTTCCCCCCGTCGCCGTGTCCTGCCTGATCAGACGGTACGTCAGGCCGACCGCGCAGCGGCCCCCGTTCGGGGGAGCCGCATCGGCCGGTCCGCAACGGAGGTCGGGCGGCCGTCGAAGGGACCGGTGTTGACGTCGGGGGCGCGGAGATGTGCGCCGATGGCGTGATTCCGTGAACCTGACTGGCTTCACGATTCCGACACACATGTCTTGTTTCACCATACTTGTCCGGTTAGCGGTTAGCGTGCGGACCTCCCGACGCACCCCTCCGGGCGGACACATCGCACTCTGCCGCTGCTGCCACCGCCACCTGTTCCGAAAGGGCAACGACGGCCATGCGCCATTCCTTGGGTCCGCTGCTCCGCCGTGCGACGGTGGGCGTCCTAGCCCTCGCCGCGATGTGGGCACCCGGCGGCTCCCCGGCCGCCGCGCCGGCCGCGGCGCCGGCGCCGGAGGCGAGCAGACTCGCGTTCACCGAGCGCTACCGCGCGCACCAGCACGGCGGCATCGTACGCGCGGCCAACGCCTCCATCAGCTGCCGCTCGGCGGAACCTTCGTGCCCCGACACCCGGGCGGGCGGGCGCGGTGCGAACGGCGACTTCGACATGACCTACACCGACGTCGACGACGACCCGAACACCTACAACTCCTCCCGCGCGGAGGTGCGCCTGCCCGCCGGCTCGCGCGTCACCTACGCGCGCCTGTACTGGGGCGGCAACCTGCGCGTGGGCGAACAGAAACCGCAGGAGGACAACGGGCGGGTGCTGATCGCCGAACCGGGCGGGGCGTACAAGCAGTTCGCCGCGGACACCGTCGTCGGACACCGGGTGGCGGACGGCGCGGACGCCTTCCAGGCCTCGGCGGACGTGACGCAACTGGTCCGGGACAGCGCGCCGGGGCTGTTCACCGTGGCGCAGGTCAACGTGGCGAGCGGCCGGTCGGAGGCCGGGGCCTGGGGCGGCTGGACGCTGGTGGTGGCGTACGAGAACCCGGCGGAGCCGCTGCGGGACATCGCGATCTGGGACGGCTTCGCACCGCTGAAGGGCGGGGGGCGTGAGATGCGGATGCGGGATCTGAGCCTTGGAGAAGGCTCGGGGGGCCGCGCGGGTCTGGTGGCGTACAACGGCGACCGCGGCACCAGAGGCGACTGGCTCACCCTGACGACCGACGGCTCCTCCGCCGACCTGAGCGACCCCGCCAATCCCCCGGACGACGTCCTGAACTCCACCATCAGTGACCCCGGGGACAACCCACCGGCGCGCGTGCCCGCGTACGCCAACACCCTCGGCTACGACTCCGACGTGTTCGACCTCGGAAGAGGCCTGCGGCACACCGGTGACGAGGCGACCCTGCGGCTCAGCTCCGATCGGGACGCCGCCTGGGCGGGTGTGCTGTTCGCCGCCTTCGACGCCCGGCAGTGAGTGAAGTGACCGCCGTCCCCAGCGCTTTCGTGAGCAAGGAAACCGCGCATATGCATGTGTCACACGCCGGCCCCCGGCCGCGGATCCTGCACCTCACCCAGCCGGTGGACGGCGGGGTGGCGCGGGTCGTGACGGACCTGGTCCGCGCACAGCTGGGGGACGGCCTGGAGGTCACCGTCGGCTGTCCCGACAGCGCCCTCACCGCGCAACTGGGGGCGCTCGGCGCGCACGTACGGCACTGGGCCGCGAGCCGGTCGCCGGGCCCCTCGCTCGTGGGGGAGGTACGGCGTCTCGCCCGGCTGATCGACGAGGTACGCCCCGATCTGGTGCACGCGCACAGCGCGAAGGCCGGGCTCGCCGGGCGGCTCGCGGTGCGCGGGCGGATTCCGACGGTCTTCCAGCCGCACGCCTGGTCGTTCGAGGCGGTCGGCGGGGTCACCGCGGGCCTCGCCCTCAAGTGGGAGCGATGGGGCGCGCGTTGGGCCGCGCGGGTGCTGTGTGTGAGCGAGGCGGAGCGCGCCACCGGCGTGCGCGCCGGCATCGCCGGCCGGTGGACCGTCGTCCCCAACGGCATCGATCCCGAGCACTTCCGCCCGGCCCCCGCCGACACCGTGCGGGCCGGGCTGGCACCGCTCGCCGGCATCCACCCGGCGGCGCCACTCGCCGTCTGCGTCGGACGGCTGTGCCGGCAGAAGGGGCAGGACGTCCTGCTGCGGGCGTGGGACACCGTCGCGCGCCGGCTGCCCGAAGCCCGTCTCGTACTGGTCGGCGACGGGCCGGACCGCGACCGGCTTCGCGAGAGCGCCCCCCGGTCGGTGCTGTTCGCGGGAGCCGTCGCCGACGCCTCCCCCTGGTACCAGGCCGCCGATCTCGTGGTCCTGCCGTCCCGCTGGGAGGGCATGGCGCTGGCCCCGCTGGAGGCGATGGGCTGCGGGCGGGCCGTGCTGGTCACGGACGTCGACGGCGCCCGCGAGAGCCTGCCGCCCTCCTTCGCGGCCCGCTGCCTGGTCCCCCCGGAGAACCCGACGGCGCTGGCCGGGGCCGTCACGGAACTGCTGCTCGACCCGCTGCTGCGCGAGTCGCTCGGCAACCAGGCCCGTCATCACGTGCTGTCCACCCATGACGTGCGGCACACCGCCGAGGCGGTCGCGGACGTCTACCGCGACCTGCTCGGCACATGGCCCACCACCGACAGGGCGGGCCTGTCCCGAGCGGTCGGGCCCGCCATGGCCCGCAGCGCTGAGCACGGTCGGCAGCTCGACACCGGCCGTGGCGCCGAGGCGAACCAGACGACACCGCGCGTCGAGCCCACCGAGCACAGGGAGTCGAACCACTCGTGACCGCCGAACGTACCGTCCCCTCACCCGGCGTACCGCCACGCAACCATCAGTCCTCACCGGTCTCGGTCATGCCGCAGCGTGGCAGCACCACCGGTTTCCGGGTCACCGCACCGCGGGCCCCGGCACGGCCGGCCTCACCGGTTCCGCTGCTCGTCGCGGACGGCGTCGCCGCGCTGCTGGGCGCCCTGACGCTCCCCGGGTCCCAGCGCCACCCGGTCTTCGTCGCCCTGCTGATCGCCGCATCGCTGCTGCTGCGCCAGCGCGACACCCGGCCGCCGGTGCCGGTGCTGCTGGAGGAGATGCCCTCCGTGCTGGGCCGCGTCGCGGTGGTCTGGCTGGCGCTCGCTGCGCTCGTGGCCGCGTACCGGCCGGAGCACACCCTGTCCGGCCGCGCCCTGCTGACGGGTCTCGTCGTGCAGGCGGCGGCGGCATGTGCGCTGCGCGGCGCCGTGCACGGGCGGCGGCGCGCCGCGCTGCTGCGCCACCCGCACACCGCGCTCCTGGTCGGCCCGGTGGCGACCGCGCAGCGCGTGGCCGCCGCCCTGCTGCGCCACCCGGGGTGCGGCGTGCGGCCGGTGGGGATCGTCGCCGAGCAGCCGGACGGCACCGACGGCCTGCCGGTACTGACCACCGGCGAGGAGGTCAAGCGTGCCGTCATCCAGAACGGGGTACAGGCGGTGCTGGCCGTCCACCCCTGCGTACGCAACGAACAGGGACCGCTGCTGCGGGCGCTGGCCGACTCCGGCTGTGAGGTGTGGGAGGTCGACGCCGACACCCCCTCGTACGCGGCGAAGGAGCGGCTGGCCGGCTTCTGCTGCCGGCGTCTGGACCTGTCCCCCGAACGCCGCGACAGCGTGGGCAAGCGAATGCTCGACATCCTCGTGTCAGGGACGCTGTTGCTGCTGGTCAGTCCGCTGCTGCTGGCGTGCGCCGTGACACTGCGGATCTGCGACGGACCGGGCGTGGTGTTCCGGCAGGAGCGCATCGGAAGGAACGACAAGCCGTTCACGCTGCTGAAGTTCCGCACCCACCGCCCGGTCGACGAGCACGAGTCGGCGACCCGGTGGAGCGTGGCCAACGAGCACCAGATGCGCTGGTTCTGCCGCATGTTGCGGCGCACCTCGCTGGACGAGCTGCTCCAGCTGTGGAACGTGCTCCGGGGCGACATGAGCCTGGTCGGCCCGCGGCCCGAACGCCCCTACTTCGTCGCCCAGTTCAGCCAGACCTACCCCGGCTACGCGGCCCGCCACCGGATGCGGACCGGCATCACCGGCCTCGCCCAGATCCACGGACTGCGCGGCGACACCTCGATCGAGGACCGCAGCCGGTTCGACAACGCCTACATCGACAACTGGTCGCTGTGGCAGGACGTCTGCATCCTGCTGCGCACCGCGGTCGCGCTGGTACGTCCGACGGGGAGCTGAGAGACGTGAGCCACGCCCTGACACCGCTCCAGAGCCGGGCCGTCGCGCTGGCGCCGGTCCTGCCCCTGGTGGCCGTGCTCGCGCTGCTGGCCCTGCCACTGGCGTCGCACGGCGCGGGGCCCGCCGACGTGGTCTCCGGGCTGATGGTGGTGTACTGCGTGATCCGTCTGCTGCGCGAACGGCGGCGCCCGCTGTCGACCACCGCGGCCGTGGTGCTGGGCCTGCCGGTCGTGGGGTTCGCGCTCGCCGCCATGGGGGCGTCCTCTCCCGAGACCGGTCTGAGCGGCCTCGGCCGCTATCTGCAGATCTTCGTGCTGGTCCCGGCGGCCGTGCTGCTGCTGATCCGCGACCGGGGCGACTTCCGGCTGCTGGCCTGGTCGTTCGTGGGGCTCGCGCTGTGGCAGGGGGCCATCGGCGTGCACCAGTACGTCACCCGGACCGGCGCCTCCTACCAGGGCGAGGACATCCGTGCGGTCGGCACCTTCGGCGCGCACGACGTGATGGGCATGGCGGCGGCGGTCTCCCTCGGCCTGGTGTGCGCGGTCGCGATCGCGCTGGGCCCGGCGCCCGTACGGCAGCGGGCGATCGCCGCCGGATGCGCTCTGGCACTGCTGCTGCCGCTCGCCCTCTCCTTCAGCCGGGGCGCCTGGATCGCGACCGCCCTGACGTGCACCGCGCAGCTGGTGCTGACCGGGCTGCGGCGCGCCCTGAAGGTGGCCGCGGCCGCGGCCGCCGCGGGCGTGATCCTGGTGGGCGGGTTCGGCGTCGGCACGGCCATGCTGCAGGAGCGGATCAACAGCATCGCGCAGGTCACCGACGCCCCCGACCAGTCCGTCGTCGACCGGTACACCCTGTGGGCGTCCGCCATCGGCATCTGGCGCCAGCACCCGCTGACCGGTGTCGGGGTGAAGGGCTTCCCCCAGTACCGGGACGGGCACGCCACGCTGGCACTGTCGTCGGGCGCCGAGATCGCGGGCGCGGGAGCGGCGTACCAGAAGCAGGCGCTGCTGTCGCCGCACAACATGTACCTGCTGGTGCTGAGCGAGCAGGGACTGATCGGGCTGCTCACGCTCGCCGGGAGCTGGCTGGCGCTGCTGGTGTGCGGGCTGCGGGGACTGCTGCGCGTGCGCGGACCCGGGCTCGACTGCGCACTCGTGGCCTGCGGGCTGCTGATCTGGTTCCTGACCGACTTCGTGTACGGGGACATCGGCGGCCCGTCGACCGTGCTGACCGCCATGGGCCTGGGGCTGGTGGCCTGGTGGGCGCTGGCCGGCGAGAAGCGGGTGGGCGTCGTGCCGCGGGACGGAGTGCGCGAGCGCGTCGAGGAGGCCGTGGCGCGATGACGGTGAGGCCTTCGCAGACCCCCGGCTCCGCGGCCGACGACGCGGCGACCGTACCCGCGGCACGCACCGCCGTCCCGGCCGGGAACGGCACCGACGCGCCCTCGTCCTCGCGGGGATTCCTCGCCAGGGCCGCGCTCGTCACGGCGTCGCTCTCCATGGCCGGCTCCCTGCTCGGCCTGGTGCGTGACCAGTCGCTGGCCCGGCTGTTCGGTGCCGGGAGCGAGACGGACGCCTTCCTGGTCGCCTGGACCGTGCCGGAGTTCGCCGCCACCCTGCTCATCGAGGACGGACTGGCGCTGGTGCTGATCCCGGCGTTCAGCATGGCGCTGGCCCGTCGCGCCCGCGGCGCCCCGGGCGACCCGGTCCGTGCCGTGCTCGCCTCCACCCTGCCCCGCCTGTGCTTCGCCCTGGCCGCGGTGGCCGCGCTGATCGCCGGCGCGGCCCCCTTCCTGGTCCGGGCCCTGGCGCCCGGTCTGCCCGACCCCCGGCTCGCCGCCGACTGCACCCGGCTCACGGCGACCTGCGTGCTGTCCTTCGGTCTCGCCGGGTACTGCAGCGCCGCCCTCCGGGCACACCGCCGCTTCCTCGCGCCCGCCGCGATCTACGTCGCCTACAACACCGGCATCATCGCCGCGATGTTCCTGCTCGGCGGGCACTGGGGCGTGCGCTCCGCGGCGGTCGGGGTGGCGGCGGGCGGCTGTCTGATGGTGGTGGCCCAGATCCCCTCGCTGTGGCGGCAACTGTCCTCGCGCGGGCCGGTCCTGCGCGAGGCCGGGGCCGTCGCCGAGGAACGGCCGATGCAACTCGCCCTGGTCGCCGCCGTCCTCCTCTTCGCCCTGTGCCGCCAGTCGCAGGTCCTGGTCGAGCGCTTCCTCGCCTCCACCCTGCCCGCCGGGGCCATCTCGCACCTGAACTACGCGCAGAAGGTCGCCCAGATCCCGATGACGCTGTCGCTGATGGTGTGCACCGTCACCTTCCCGGTGGTGGCACGGGCGCTCGCGGACGGCGACACCGAACGCGCCCGCAAGCGTGTGGAGCGGGATCTGGCGCTGGCCTCCGGCCTGGTGCTGCTGGGCATGTGCGTGGTGATCGCCTGCGCCCCGCAGATGATCGAACTGCTCTTCCAGCGGGGCGCGTTCACCGCCAGTGACACCGCGGCGACGGCGGACGTCATGCGGGTGTACTCCTTCGGCCTGCTGGGCCAGACCCTGGTGGGTGCCCTGGTCCGCTCGTACTTCTCGGCGGGCCGGCCCAGCTGGTATCCCGTCGGTGCGATGACCGCGGGCGTCGCGGTGACGTCCTGGGTCGGCGCCGCGACCGTGGGCACCTGGGGCGTGTCGGGGATCGCCGCCGCCAATGCCCTGGGCATCACCTTCACGGCCGCCCTGATGCTGGCCGGCCTGCGCGCGCCCCGAAACGGCCCGCACAGCGTCTCGATCCGCGTCCGGCAGGTACTGGCCGAGCTGAGCAGGCCGGTGCGCGCGGCGGTCGTCGCCACTGTCGCCGGGGCGTTCGTGGCGAGCCGGCCGCAGTCCCCGGTGGCGGGCCTCGTGGCCGGCTGCCTGACCGTGACCGCCGTCTTCGTCCCGCTCACCGGCGCCCTGGGCGCCCAGAGCTTCGCACCCGCACTGCGCTCCGTACGCACCGTCACACGAAGGCTGACACATGGCCGTTTCCGCTGAAACCTCCACCATCGGCAGACTGCCTGCCCCGCGCCCCGGTCCGGTCCCGTGGGTGGCGATGTACCACTCCGTGGGCGACTGCTCGGACGACCCGTACCGCATCACGGTCACCCCCGAGCGGCTCGACCGGCAGCTGGCGTGGCTGCACCGGCGGGGGCTGCGGGGCGTGTCCGTGGCCGCGCTGCTCGCCGCCCGCACCCGGAGCGAAAGGCGGGGCCTGGTCGGGCTCACCTTCGACGACGGGTACGCCGACTTCGTCACCGACGCCCTGCCGCTGCTGCGCCGTTGGAGCTGCGGCGCCACCCTCTTCGTACTGCCCGGACGCCTCGGCGGCGACAACGCCTGGGATCCGCTCGGCCCGCGCAAGCCGCTGCTGACCGCGGACGGGATCCGGCACGCGGCCGCCGAGGGCGTGGAGATCGGCTCGCACGGACTGACCCATGCCGACCTCGCCCGGGCGAACGACCTCACCCTCAAGGCCGAGGTCACCGAGAGCCGCGCCCTGCTCGAGGAGCTGACCGGCAGGCGGGTGGACGGCTTCTGCTATCCGTACGGCACGGTCGACGCCCGCGCCGTGCGGGCCGTACGGGAAGCGGGATACGCCTACGCCTGCGCCATCGACCCCGGCCCGCTGACCGGTCCGCACGCCCTGCCACGCGTGCACATCGGCCAGACGGACACGGCCTGGCGCCTGTACCTCAAGCACCGGCTGCACCGGCTGCGCCGGCGCCCCGTGGAGGGCTTGTGAGATGAAGGGTCTGCACATCATCACCGGTCTCGGTGTCGGCGGGGCCGAGCAGCAGCTGCGTCTGCTGCTGCGCCACCTGCCCGTCGACTGCGACGTGGTGACGCTCACCAACCCCGGTCCGGTCGCCGAGGGCCTGACCGCCGACGGTGTCCGCGTGGTCCATCTCGGCATGGGCGGCAACCGGGACCTGGCCGCGCTGCCGCGCCTGGTCCGGCTGATCCGCAAGGGCGGCTACGACCTGGTGCACACGCACCTGTACCGGGCCTGCGTCTACGGCCGGCTCGCCGCGCGCATCGCCGGGGTCCGTGCGGTCGTCGCCACCGAACACTCCCTGGGCGACTCGCAGATGGAGGGCCGCAGGCTGACGTCAGGGGTGCGCAGGCTGTATCTCGCCAGCGAGCGCCTCGGCTCGTCGACGGTCGCCGTGTCCCCGACGGTGGCCGACCGCCTCAAGCGCTGGGGCGTGCCCGCGCCCCGCATCGAGGTCGTCCCGAACGGCATCGACCTGGACCGCTTCCGCTTCGACCAGGAGCGGCGCGAGCGCACCCGCCGGCGCCTCGGCCTGCCGGAGGGCGCGTACGTCGTCGGCGGTGTCGGCCGGCTCGCCCGGGGCAAGCGGTTCGACGTCCTCGTCCACGCGCTCACCCGGCTCCCGGACGACCACTGGCTGCTGCTGGTGGGCAGCGGCCCCGAGGAGCACGTCCTGCGCCGGACGGCACACGAGGCCGGTGTGGCCGAGCGCGTCCTGTTCACCGGCGAACGTCCCTACGTCCCCGACGGCTCCCCCGGTCCCGACCTGCCCTCGCTCACCTCCGCGATGGACCTGCTCGCGTCCCCGTCCGCGGAGGAGGCCTTCGGACTCGCGGCCGTGGAGGCGCTGGCCTCCGGCCTGCCGGTGCTCTACGCCTCCTGCCCGGCGATCGAGGACCTGCCGCCCCCGGCCGCGGCCGGCGCGCGGCGCGTGCGCGGCGGCCCCGAGGCGTTCGCCCGCGCGATCGCCGAGGTCCGCGCGGCGGGGCCCCGGCCCCGCACGGCGCCGGAGGCCGCGCACCGCTACAGCATCACCCGCAGCGCGGCGCGGCTCATGAACGTGTACGCAGCAGCGATCTCCAGCTCGTCGTCGTCCCTCTCACCTCAGGGAGCAAGCCCCTCATGACCGACACCCCGACCCGTCAGCGCCGCCTGTCCCTGGACCGCGTCAGGGGGCTGCCGCCCTGGTCGCTGCTCGCGACCGGCACCCTCGTCGGCGGCCTGTTCGGCGGCGCGTACGGCGTGCTGACCCCTCCGACGTACACCGCCACCAGCTACGTCGTCGCCGTACCGACCGGGAAGACCGAGGTGAACTCCGCCCTCGGCTTCGCGCAGGCCTACGGTCGTGTCGCCACCCAGCTGTCGGTGCTGGCGGACGCGCAGGACCAGGTGGGCGTGCCGGTGCGCACCCTGCAGCGGAACGTGCAGGCGGCGACCTCGCCGGACGCTCCGATGGTCGCCGTGTCGGCCACCTCCCCGCGCCCGGGTCTCGCCACCGACATGGCCAACGCCGTCTCCCGAGCGCTGACCCGGCAGGCGAACGCCGCCAAGGAGACCACCCATGTCCAGCTCGTGCAGTTCTCGAAGGCGGTCCGGCCGACCGAGCCGACGTCCGCGTCGTCCCGGGTGACCGCACTGGTGGGCGCGAGCGCGGGCGGACTGCTGTCCGGACTGGTCCTGCTGGCGCGGCCGAGGCGGAGGGGGAAGGAAGACGACCCCCTCCCCGCCGCCTCGGTGCCCGGCCCGGCCCCCGCCGCCGATGTGCACGGTCAGCTGTGACCACGGTCCAGCCTGCCCAACTCGTCGTCGGCCGGGGCGCGTTCGTCGCCGCGCTAGTGCGACCACCAGTCGAGGCGGACGCAGAGCTTCCCGCCGAGCCAGTGCTCCACCCAGCTGCCCAGGTCCAGCGGCGAGCAGGCCGGCGGGGGCGGTGGTGCGGTGGGCACGGTGGGCGACGGCGTCGGTACGGGGGCCGGGGCCGTCTGGTCGGTACGGCCGAAGAGATGGGCCCGGTAGACCTCGGCCGACTTCGGGTTGGCCGCGCACTGCCACACACCGTGCGGACAGTAGTCGGTCAGCGTGTTGTAGAGCGGCTTGTGCTCGTCCATCCACGCGAGCATGCGCTGCATGTATTCGGCGTTGTCGCCGTTGCGGAAGAGCCCCCATTCGGGATAGGAGATGGGTTTGCCGTGGGCCTTCGCGAAATCCACATGCGCCTGAAGCCCGTAGGGCTCCCGCACCTGCTGGTCGAAGGAAATCCCGGCCGGCTGGTCGTAGGAGTCCATGCCGAGAATGTCGACCGTGGCGTCACCCGGATAACACTTCGTCCAGGCGACGGCGTCCAGACCGCGGCTCGGCGCGAAGTCGAACCGGAACCGCTGGCCGGGCACCGAACGCATGGTGGTGACGATCCGGTTCCAGTACTTCTTCCAGGACTCCGGGTCCGGCCCGCAGCGATGGGTGTACGTGCTGCCGTTCATCTCCCAGCCCAGCACGAGGACCGTGTCCGGCACCTTGAGCCGAACCAGCCGCTCGGCCAGGGCGCGGAAGTGGTGGTCGAACCTCCCTGCCGCGCCCTGCCGCAGCAGCTGCCTGACGTCGCCGTCGGAGACGTCGTCCTCGTTGCGCTCCTGCAGGGGGACGTTGAGGACGAACATCCGGTCGGTTCGCTCGTTGCGCCAGTGTGCCCACACGTCGAGGAAGCTGGGGGCACCCTCGATGTCGCGCCAGCTGTCGCCGGGCAGATAGGTGTGGCCGACGCGGAGTTCGGCACCGCCCAGCCAGTGACTGAGCAGCCCCATGCGGGCCACGCCGAGGGCGTCGGAGCTGAGGAAGGCACCGAAGGCCGAACCGTTGGCCAGCAGAGGGACCTGGATGTTCGGCGGCGTCGGCACCGGCAGTCCGGGGAGGGCCGGAGGTGTCAGCGACACCCCGGGATCAGCCGGAACCGTGGGAACCGTGGGCGTCGGGATCACGGGCGTGGGAATCGCGGGCGTCGGGATCGTGGGCGTCGCGATCGCAGGCAGGGCGACCGCGGGTGGACGGACGGACGGGACACTCGGCGCGGGCACCGCCGGGGGCGGCACCGGAGCGGAGGATCCGGCCGGCCTCATCACCTCCAGCCCCGACGCGGGACCGGTGGCCAGGGCGGCGGACGCCACGGCCGCCGCCGCGCCCACGGCCAGCCGGCGGACCCGGGCCCGCTTGTGCACTGGGGCCATGCCTGCTCCTTCATTCGCTCTCGTCCGACTTTCTCGCGCATTTCTCATTATTGACGCACAGTCATATGAAGTCAGGCACAGGAAAGCCAATGGCGCCACCGCCATTGCGGCTTTCGAGTACCGCGCTCGCCCGCACGGGTGAGCCGATCCGAAAGAAAAGAGAATTCGTGTCGTTGCTTGACACCCGAGTCCCCGCCGTACTGCTGCGGATCGACCGGAATCCCTTTCACCACGGAACGCTGGGGGCAGTGCGTTCGCTCGGCAGGGCAGGAGTGGAGGTGCATGTCGTCGCCGATTCCACGGGTAGTCCCGTTCAAAGGTCTCGTTACGTACGTCAGATGCATGCCCCGCCGCTTCCCGGAGCATCCCCGGACGACATCCGGGCCGTGCTGCGCCGCGTGGCCGACCGGATCGCGCGCCCTGCCGTCCTGGTCCCGATGGACGACGCGAGCGCGATCGCCGCGACAGGCATGCGGGACGATCTCACGCCCTCCTACCTGCTGCCCAGGATGCCGGGCCCGCTGGCCGAACGCGTCGCCGACAAGGCGGAACTGGCCACCGTGTGCGCGTCCGCGAGCGTCCCGCACCCGGTGACGCTGGTCCCGGACAACCCGGCCCGGGTCGCCGACGCCGCCCGCCGGCTCGGGCTGCCACTGGTGGCGAAGTGGAGCCGGCCCTGGCTACTGCCCACGGGCAACGGACTGCGCAGCACGGTGCTGGTACACACCGAGCAGCAGGCCCAGGAGCTGTACATGCGCACCCGGGAGGCGGGCAGCCGGCTGCTGCTGCAGGAGTACCTGGCACCGGGACCGAACCGGGACTGGTTCTTCCACGGCTACGCCGACCACTCGGGCGCCGTGCGCGCGGGCGGGCCGGGCCGCAAGCAGCTTGCCTGGCCGCGTGGCGCGGGGCTGACCGCGGTGGGCTGCTGGACGCCCAACCCGCAGATCCAGGCGCTGGCCGAGCGGCTCATCGGCGAGCTCGGCTACCGCGGCGTCTTCGACCTCGACTTCCGCCGCTGCGGCACGACGGGCCGCTACCACCTGCTGGACTTCAACCCGCGCCCCGGCGCCCAGTTCCGGCTCTTCGCGGACAGCACCGGGCTGGACGTCGTACGCGCCCTGCACCTGGACCTGACGGGCCGTGCGGTGCCGGAGGGCGTCCCGCTGGCCGGGCGGGCGTTCGTGGTGGAGAACTACGCGCCGCTCGCCGCGCTGCGCACGGCGCCGGGCGGGCGCGAACTGGCCTGGTACGCCCGGGACGACCGCGTTCCCGGGTGGGCGATGTGGGCCCTGTGGTGCCGCCATGTGTCCCGCCGGCTGCGGGAGCGGCTGAGCGCGGCCCCGGCGGCACCGGTGCCACTTGTGATCCCCAGGGCGGCCTCACCCGCCCTGACCGACGACGAGAAAGCGAGCAGTTGATGATGTACGACCTTCTGGTGGTGGGGGCGGGCCCGTACGGCCTGTCGATCGCCTCCCACGCCGCGGGCGCCGGGCTGAACATGCGTGTGTTCGGCAGACCCATGGCGTCCTGGCGGGACAACATGCCCCGGGGCATGTTCCTGAAGTCCGAGCCCTGGGCGTCCAACCTCTCCGACCCCGGCGGGCGTTATCGTCTCGACGTGTACTGCGCCGAGCGGGGCATGACGGCACGTCACGCGGAGCCGATCCCGGTCGAGGCGTTCGCCTCCTACGGCCTGTGGTTCGCGCGCCATGCCGTGCCGGAGGTGGACGAGCGCATGGTGACCCGGGTGGCGTACGGTCCCGGCGGCTTCACGGCGGTCATCGAGGACGGGGAAGTACTGCACGCGCGGGCGGTGGCGCTGGCGGTCGGTGTGATGCCGTTCGTCGAGGTGCCGGCGGCGCTGCGCGGACTGCACCCCGCGCTGGTGACGCACAGCAGCCACCACAGTGACCTCGACCGCTTCCGGGGCAAGGACGTCACGGTGATCGGCGGCGGCCAGGCGGCCCTGGAGACCGCGGCGCTGCTCGCCGAACAGGGCACCCGGGCACGGGTGCTGGCGCGGGCCGACCGGCTGCGGTGGAACGACATGCCGCCGCTGTGGGAGCGCCCCTGGTGGCAGAACGTCCGCTCCCCACACAGCGGCCTCGGCCCCGGCTGGCGGAACTGGTTCTACTCCGAGCGTCCCGGCCTCTACCGGCACCTGCCGCAGGCCACCCGGGCGCGCATCGCGACCACGGCGCTGGGGCCGGCGGGCGCGTGGTGGGTGCGGGACCGGGTGGAGGGCGCGGTGGAACTGCTGCCGAGCCACGAAGTCACCGCTGCCAGTGCGGTGCCCGGCGGGGTACGGCTGGACCTCGCGAGCCCCAAGGGAGGCCTGCGCGCCCTGGAGACCGAACACGTCATCGCGGCCACGGGATTCCGGGCGCGCTGCGACCGGCTGGGTGTGCTCTCCGACGAGCTCCGCGGGACGCTGGCGGCGCTGCCCGACGGCTCCCCGGCGGTCGGGCACGACTTCGAGTCCTCCCACCCCGGTCTGTTCCTCGCGGGCCTGCTGACCGCCTCCGGATTCGGGCCGGCCATGCGCTTCGTGCAGGGCGCGCCCTTCACGGCGGCCACCCTCGTCCGAGGGGTGCGCCGTCGACTGAAGAAGACCCCCATGGGCGGGAGGATTCCCGTACCGGGAGGCGGCAGCCGGGACTGGTCGCCGACGCCGGTGCGTCGCTGACGGGCGATCATACGCGGACGCTGCCGGTTCGCCGGGCGCGATCCGGCGTCAGCGGCCCGTCCGGGTGCCGCTGAGGGGGCAGGCGCCGACGGCCGGCCCCGGGCCCGCCGGGCCGAACGTGACAGCTGGGCCGACCCTGACTGACGGAACGGTCGCCGACCGGACGGTTGCTGCCGGGACGGTCGCCGACGGGACCGTCGCTGCCTGGACGGCCGCCGACGGCACCGTCTCTGCCGGCCCGGCCCGAGCGGCAGTGCGCCACCGGACCGGTTCGAGCCCCCTCGTGTGGTGGCTCGAACCGGTCCGGGTGATGCCTGCTCGTCAGCGGTGGCGTGCGGGTGCCGGGCGGATCGCGTCCGGCACCCGTAAGCCGCTACCGCTGGGAGGCGACTCGGCCGCGGCGGTACAGCATCATTCC
The DNA here is from genome assembly GCF_040646295.1 of Streptomyces sp. NPDC046197. Classification (NCBI taxonomy): domain Bacteria; kingdom Bacillati; phylum Actinomycetota; class Actinomycetes; order Kitasatosporales; family Streptomycetaceae; genus Streptomyces; species Streptomyces sp. NPDC046197. Next base: position 51,810 of record NZ_JBEYZY010000005.1, read on the forward strand.
GCCGGTGATCAGTGCCGCACTGGCGGCCGAGGTCGCCAGCATGGCCTTGTCCCCGGTCTGGGCCAGCTGGGGCGGCTCGTTGAGCTCCACGTGGCGGGCCGGAGGCGGCGTCTTACGGCTCCGCTTGGGCGGAGTCGTCTTGCGCGGCGGCTTGCTGACGCGCGTGGGGGGCGTCCTCGGGGTGGTGACGCTGGTGGCCGGAGGAGCCTGGCAGCCGGTGGCCTTGGTCCCGGCCGCCTGCGTCCCAAGCACGGTGTCACTCGTGCCGTAGCCCAGGTCGCTGGTCGAGGACTGGGACGTCTCGTCCGTCGCCGTGTCGCACGCGTCGCCGACGCAGGAGTTGCCGAACGCGTCGTTGAGCACCGCGCCCGCGGTGACGGTGTTGCCGCACAGGTTCGCCGGCACATCGGCCGGAGCCTGCACGGCGTTCCCGGCCAGCAGACCGTGGGAACCCGAGGTGCCTCCGGTCGCGTCCGTGTCAGCGATGGCCGAACTGCACGACAGGGACAGAATGCCCGTGGCGGCGGCGGCCGCAACGAACACTCCCCTGCTCAGGGTCTGTCGCAATGTGGTTATCTTCCTGCTTGAAGAATCGGGAAAGCCAGCCGTGGAACGCGGATCGCGGATCTACGTCCAAGGCCGGCCATGACACAGCCGGGAGGCCGGTACGTTGGGCGGTCATTCGTTCTTGTACTTGCTGCCATCGCCGGGTTCGGAGTGATAATTGGTCGACCGATCTGTCGTACACGCATTCCGGCTCAATGCTCCATGGACGGCCGGAGCCGGGTGGCACGACGTGAACGGTCACCGCACCGAACGAGGCATGGACGTGGGGGAAGCCGCGGAACGTGTGTCGCCCGTCTGCCTCGCGTCACCACGTGTTTGCCCCTCAGGCGGAAAAGCCTGCGCCGAAAGGCCGTGCTACCGCGGACCGGCGGCCGCCGCGGCGGCCATTGCCTTTTTGAGCACTGCATATTCCTTTCTCGTGGCGTCTCGTGGCGTCGCATGCCCTGCTGCATCATCAACCCGGCACCGGGGAATTGGTTTCGGGGATTCACCCGGTTGGCCCGCTCCGCATCCGGAAAGGGCGGGAAGTCACTGGTCGCCGGGGGGTGCACGAGCACTTTCCGTTTCGGCCGGCGGGGCGAACCCCGTCGGCCGGCCGGCTACGACACCACGTCCTTCCGGGCGAAACCACGAAAGGCCAGTGCGAACAGCACCAGTGCGTATGTAGTGGAAATCGCCGAGCCCTGAATCATCCCGGTCCACTCGGGGTGGGGCTGAACGGCGTCCGCCCAGGCGAACTGCCAGTGCGCGGGCAGGAAGTCGCGCCAGTGCCCGAGGGCGGTGACGGCGTCCAGGACGTTGCCCACGATGGTCAGGCCGACCGCGCCGCCGACCGCGCCCAGGGGTGCGTCCGTCCTGGTCGACAGCCAGAACGCCAGTCCCGCGGTGACCAGTTGGGACACGAAGACGTACGCCACGACGAGCACCAGCCGCTGGGTCGCGGTCCCCGTGTCCAGGGCGCCGCCGGTGGGGATCTGCAGCGGGCCCCAGCCGTAGGCGGCGGTGCCGACGGCGAGCGCCACCACCGGCAGCAGGACCATCGCCGCCAGACTCATCCCCAGCCCGACGACCAGCTTGGACCACAGCAGGCGGCCCCGGGGCACGGGCGCGGCGAGCAGATAGCGCAGCGAGGACCAGCTCGCCTCCGAGGCCACCGTGTCCCCGCAGAACAGTGCCACCGGGATCACCAGCAGGAAGCCCGCCGACACGAACAGGTTCACCGCGGCGAAGTTGGCGCCGGAGGCGGTGGCCGTGTCCATCAGCGTCACCCGGTCGTTGCGGCCCGCCGGGTCGCCTCCGACGGCGAAGGCGACGACCAGGACGAACGGCAGCGCGGTCAGGATCCCGCCCATGACCAGGGTGCGGCGCCGCTTCAACTGCCGCACCAGTTCCACCCGCAGGGGCAGCGTGCGGCCCGCCCGGTAGCCGGAGGCCACCTCGGTGACGGCGGGCGTGCTCATGCGGAACCTCCGATCAGGGTGAGGAAGGCGTCCTCCAGACGCCGGTGCGGGCCGACCGACGCGACGGGCACTTCCAGGCGCACCAGTTCGACGACCAGGCGCTGCGCCGTGCCGCCGGGTTCGAGCCGGACCAGAAGGCCGTCCTCGGTCCGCACCGCCGAGGCCACGCCCGGCAGGGTGGCCACCTTTTCGACGACGGGCTCCTGCACGGGTGTGGCGGTGCCGACGAGGAGGGTGTCGCCGGAACCGACGATCTCGGCGACCGGGCCGGCCTGGACCAGCCGGCCGCGGTCCATGACGACCAGATGGGTGCAGGACTGTTCGACCTCCGCCAGCAGATGGCTGGAGACGATGACGGTGCGGCCCGCTGCCGCGTACCGGATCACCACCTCGCGCATCTCGCGGATCTGGGGCGGGTCGAGTCCGTTGGTCGGTTCGTCGAGGATGAGCAGGTCCGGCAGACCGAGCATGGCCTGGGCGATGGCCAGGCGCTGACGCATGCCCTGGGAGTACGTGCGCACCGCCCGGGCCAGGGCGTCGCCGAGGCCGGCGATCTCCAGGGCCTCGTCCAGGTGCGCGTCCTCGGCCGGCCGGCCGGTGGCCCGCCAGTACAGCTCCAGGTTCTCCCGGCCGGACAGATGCGGCAGGAAGCCGGCGCCCTCGACGAAGGCGCCGACCCGGGAGAGCACCGGCGCACCCGGCCGGATCGTGTGACCGAAGACGCGGATCTCTCCGCCGTCCGGGCCGATCAGGCCCATCAGCATGCGCAGGGTCGTCGTCTTGCCCGCGCCGTTCGGGCCGAGCAGACCCACCACCTGCCCCTTCTCCACGCGGAAGGACAGGTCCCGTACCGCGTACCGGTCCGCCGACTTCGCGTACCGCTTGCTCAAGCCGGTTATCCGGAGGGGGACTTCGGCCAGCCGCGGATCGGGTGCGGGGGTCGCCGTACGGCGCCGCGCCGTCAGCAGCAGGGCGAGCGCGACCGCCGCGCCCACGAGCGGCAGCCACCACACCCACGTCGGAAGTGGCGCGGCCGCGGTGGTCACACCGGGCGCGGTCGGCACCCGCAGGTCGCCCTTCACCGAGACGGTGTAGGTCGCGGGCGCCGTCGGCGAGGCGTAGCCCAGGTCGGTGGAGGCGAGGACCAGGCGGAGCCGGTGGCCCTTCTGCACCTCGTGGTCGACGGCCGGGAGCGTGAGCGTGACGTCCCTGCCCGCCCGGGCGCCCTCGACGCGCACCGGGACGACCAGTTGGGAGGGGAGGACCGGCCGAGTGCCGCCCGGTCCCACGTCGTACACCTTCCCGAAGAGCACCGCGTCGTCGCTCGTGGACGTGACGTGGACGGTCACCGTCGGCGATCCGGTGATCCGCAGGTCGCCGGCGACCGGCGCGGAGTCGAACCGCGCGTACTGGCCGGGGAAGTCCAGCGACACCCCGATGCCCAGCGAGGAGAGTTGGCCGAGGCCGCCCGCGCCGCCGAGGCCGGGCAGGGACGAGACGGCGGGCGGGCTCGCTCCGGCCGGGTTCTCCAGGCGCTGCTCGCCTCCCTTGAGCGGGACCGGCCGCGGGGCGCTCTGCAGCCCCGGGTAGGCGGCTGCGCTCGCGCCCCGCAGCAGTGCCCGCCCGTCGGTGGAGTCGACGCCTCCGGTGCGGGTGACGCGGAAGGCAGGGCCTGTGTCGACGCCCTTGGTGCCCTTGAGGTACCGGTCGAACCAGGTCTTCACGCGTGTCTGGATCCGGCCGGTCTCCGGGTCGCCGCCGTCGTGGCCGCCCGGGATCCAGTCGACGTCGACCGGGGCTCCGTTGGCGCGGATCGCCTTCTGTGCCGCGTCGGCCTGGCCGAGCGGGAAGAGGGAGTCGGACTGGCCCTGCACCAGCAGCGCCGGCACCTTGATGCGGCCGGCGACCGCCGCCGGGGAGCGCTCCTCCAGCAGTTTGCGCGCCTCGGCGTCCGGCTTCCCGGACTCGGCGACCCGCTCGTACATCCGGCACAGTTCGGGCTCGAACCGTGCGCACCCGCCGCCGGAGTTGATGAAGACGCCCGCCCACAGTTTCTTGAAGACGCCGTTGGGGAACAGGGCGTCCGCGAGGTTCCAGTACGTGATCGCCGGGGCGATGGCGTCCACCCGCCGGTCGTACCCCGCGGCCAGCAGGGAGATCGCGCCGCCGTAGGAGGCGCCCGCCACGCCCACGCGCGGGTCGCCGGGCCGGTCGAGCTCGACCTCGGGGCGCCCGGCCAGCCAGTCGATGAGCCTGGAGACGTCGGCGACCTCGGCCCCGGGGTCGTTCAGGCCGATCTTTCCCGTGGACCTGCCGAAGCCGCGGGCCGACCACGTCAGCACCGCGTACCCGTCTCTGGCGAGGTCCTGTGCCTGCTGCCGCACGTCGTCCTTGCTGCCACCGAAGCCGTGCGCCAGCAGGACGGCCGGGCGGCGGCCGGGCACCGCGGAGGTGAAGTACGAGGTGTCGAGGCGCACTCCGTCGCCCATGTTCATGACCCGGTCGAAGCGGTGCACCGGGGCGGGGCCGCCAGAGGCGACCGCGGTCATGGCCGTCCAGGTACCCGCGCAGACGAGCACGACGACGACGGCCCCGGCGGCCAGCAGGCGCCGGGGCCCCCGAAGCAGCCCCCGGAGACGGAGCCGTCGAAGATCCATGCGTCCACGGTACGGGCCGCCACCGACAGCCGAAGCAGCCTTCGGACCGAACCTCCGCCCCTCCTCCGGGAGTACGGGCCTCACCCGGCATACCGCAGGCGTGGTACCAAGGCCCATGGAGATTCGCCGGGCCGCCACCGTCGCCGAAGTGGCCGCTGCCGAGTACCTGTTCGACAACCCGGTCCGCACCGCGTGGGCCGAGCGCTTCCTGACCGCCGCCGGGCATCACCTCCTGCTCGCCTACGAGGAGCACGCGGAGAACGCCGCCGCCCCGGTCGGCTTCGTCAGCGGGGTCGAGACCGTCCATCCCGACAAGGGCACCGAGATGTTCCTGTACGAGCTGGCGGTCGCCGAGCCGTACCGGCGCAGGGGGATCGGCCGGGAGCTGGTGCGGCGGCTGGCCGCCCTCGGCCGCGAGCTCGGCTGCTACGGCATGTGGGTCCTGGTGGACACCGGAAACGACGTCGCCCTTGCCGCCTACCGCAGCGCGGGGGGCAAGGACGACGGGACGTGCTCGGTGGTGACCTGGGACTTCACCTGACGGTGACGATCAGGCCCGCGCGTCCTCCGGGATCGACACCAGCCAGCGGGTGTCGCGGCGCGGACGGAGGTAGAAGGCCCAGTACAGGGTGGCGACCGCCGTGATGCCTCCGGTCCACAGCAGGTAGGTCATCTCCTGCTGGCTGAGGATGTACGCGAGCACCGCGATGAGCAGGAGGGGCATGGCGGGCCACAGCGGCATGCGCCAGGCGGGCGTGTGCTTGTGGCTGCCGCGGCGGGCGAGCAGGGCGGCGACCGCGACGAGCAGGTACATGCCGGTCACCGAGACGCCGGTGACGCCGTAGAGCGTGTCCAGGTTGACGAAGCACAGGACCGCACCGGGGATGCCCACCGCGAGGGTGGCGACCCACGGGGAGCCGAACCGGCCGAGCTTGGAGAAGACGTTGTTGACCGGCTCGGGCCAGGCCTTGTCGCGGGCGGAGGCGAACAGCACGCGGGAGTTCTGGATCACCATGACGATGCCGGCATTGATGATCGCCAGGGCCACGCAGAGGCTGACGAAGGTGCCGACCGCGGAGTTGGACCAGGCGGTGACCATGCTGCTGAGGTCGCCGCCGGTGAGCTCCTTGATGTCGGAGGCGCCCATGGTGATGGCCACGACCGGGACCAGGATGACCACGGTGGAGATGGCGAGGGTGGCCAGCACCGTGCGGGCGACGTTGCGGCGCGGGTGCTCCAGCTCCTCGGAGAGGTAGACGGCGGTCGAGAAGCCCTGGGTGACGAAGAGGGCGATGGCGAGTCCGGAGACGACCAGCATCGCGGTCACGGTGTCCGTGTGGCCGTCCGTACCGGCCACCTGCATGGAGACCAGGCTGCCCACCCCGCGGTGGCTGTGCGCGAAGCCCAGCAGGGCGACCACGCCCGCGGCGACGACCTCCAGGACCAGGAAGATGCCGGTGATCCAGGCGTTGGCACGCAGGTCCAGCAGACCGGCGAGGGTGGCGAGCAGCATGACGCCGGCACCGGTCATCGCGGGGTCGAGATGCACGATGGGCGCCAGGTAGTCCGCCGTGCCCATCGCGATCACCGGCGGGACGATCATGACCACCAGCAGTGACAGCACGAAGACCAGCCAGCCCGCGAGCCGCCCGGCCATCGTCGACACCATGGCGTACTCGCCGCCCGCGCTGGGGATGAGAGTGCCCAGCTCCGAGTAGCAGAACGCCACGGCGATACAGAGGAGGGAGCCGATGGCGATCGTCAGGGCGGTGGCGGTGCCGAGGGAGCCGAACAGGTCGGGCACGACCACGAACAGCGTGGAGGCGGGCGTCACGCACGAGAGCGTGAGAAGAGTGCCGCCGACCACCCCGATGGAGCGCTTGAGCTTCTGAGGGCTGTCGGACGCCTCTGGGGTGGCGTTGTCGACAGGGCGGAGCGTGTCGGTCATGCGGCGGTTCCGATCGACTCGTGCGACAGGTGAAGGGGTCGGGAGCGCTATCGCCTCCGGCGGCTTCGGTCGTACGTGCTCTCGTCCGCTCCCGGCGCTGATGGAACCCCGACGAAAACCGCTGCGTCAATGGCTGTTTACCTTCGAAATCCGCAGCGGGCAAGCGGCGTTCGCCACATCACTTTCCCAGGTGATCAACACCAAATTGCCCATTCCCAAAGCCCTTGAAGATTCTGACCTTGCTTTCCAAGAAAGATGGCGCGTGACGCCTACGTCTTCCGTTTCGTCCCCTCCGCACGGGAACCGCAGCTCGGGCGTCAAAAAAATGTCAGGCCGCCCGGTATTCGGACGGCCTGACGGGGAGCGGGGACCGCCCTCAGTGGTTGCGCGGGAACCCGAGGTCGACACCGGCCGGGGCCTCGGACGGGTCGGGCCAGCGGGTGGTGACCACCTTGCCGCGGGTGTAGAAGTGCGTGCCGTCGTTGCCGTAGATGTGGTGGTCGCCGAAGAGCGAGTCCTTCCAACCACCGAAGGAGTGGTAGCCCACCGGCACCGGGATCGGCACGTTCACGCCGACCATGCCGGCCTCGACCTCCAGCTGGAAGCGGCGGGCCGCGCCGCCGTCCCGGGTGAAGATCGCGGTGCCGTTGCCGAACGGCGAGTTGTTCATGAGGGCCACGCCCTCCTCGTAGGTGTCCACGCGCAGCACGCACAGCACCGGGCCGAAGATCTCGTCCTGGTAGGCCTTCGCGCCGGTCGGCACCTTGTCCAGCAGCGAGATGCCGATCCAGTGGCCGTCCTCGAAGCCCTCCACGGTGTAGCCGGTGCCGTCCAGGACGACCTCGGCGCCCTCGGCGGCCGCGTTCTCCACGTACGAGGCCACCTTGTCGCGGTGCGCCCTGGTGATCAGCGGGCCCATCTCGGAGGTGGGGTCGTTGCCCGGGCCGATCTTGATCTTCTCGGCGCGCTCGCGGATCTTCTCCACCAGCGTGTCGCCGATCGCACCGACGGCGACGACGGCGGAGATGGCCATGCAGCGCTCGCCGGCGGAGCCGTACGCGGCCGAGACGGCGGCGTCGGCGGCCGCGTCCAGGTCGGCGTCCGGCAGTACCAGCATGTGGTTCTTGGCGCCGCCCAGGGCCTGGACCCGCTTGCCGTTCGCGGAGGCGGTGGTGTGGATGTAACGGGCGATCGGCGTCGAGCCGACGAAGGAGACCGCCTTGACGTCCGGGTGCTCCAGGAGACGGTCCACGGCCACCTTGTCGCCGTGCACGACGTTGAACACGCCGTCGGGCAGCCCGGCCTCGGCCAGCAGCTCGGCGATCTTCAGGGAAGCCGACGGGTCCTTCTCGGACGGCTTCAGCACGAAGGTGTTGCCGCACGCGATGGCCATGGGGAACATCCACATCGGGACCATCGCCGGGAAGTTGAACGGCGTGATGCCCGCGACCACCCCGAGCGGCTGCCGGATCGAGGCCACATCCACCTGGGTGGCGACCTGCGTGGACAGCTCGCCCTTGAGCTGCACGTTGATACCGCACGCGAGGTCGACGATCTCCAGACCGCGCGCGACCTCACCGAGCGCGTCGGAGTGCACCTTGCCGTGCTCGGCGGTGATCAGCTCGGCGATCTCGTCGCGGTGCGTGTCGAGCAGCGCCCGGAACTTGAACAGGATCGAGGTGCGCTGGGCCAGCGAGGACTGGCCCCAGGTCGCGAAGGCGTCCTTGGCGGCGGCCACGGCCGCGTCCACCTCGTCGACCGTCGCGAAGGCGACCTTCGTGGTGACCGCGCCGGTCGCCGGGTCCGTGACCGGCCCGTACGTGCCCGAGGCGCCTTCGACGGTCTTCCCGCCGATCCAGTGGTTGACGATCTTCGTCATTCCCGGTTACTCCTTCACAGATGGCGGCGTCGGGTCGAGACATGCCGTTCGTACAGCTCACGTGCCTTGACCGCCGACGGTCGGGTCGCGGTCTCGGCCACAGGTACATCCCACCAGGCCTGCGCCTCGGGCGCGCCCGACACTGTGTCTGCGGTTTCGGTCTCCACGTAGACACATGTGGGAGTGTCCGCCGCCCGCGCCTCGGCGAGGGCCCCGCGCAGGTCGCGGACGGTCTTCGCGCGCAGCACCCGCATGCCGAGGCTGGCCGCGTTGGCGGCGAGGTCGACGGGCAGCGGGGCACCCGTGTGGGTGCCGTCGGCGGAGCGGAAGCGGTACGCGGTGCCGAACCGCTCGCCGCCCACCGACTCCGACAGTCCGCCGATCGAGGCGTAGCCGTGGTTCTGCAGGATCACGACCTTGATCGCGATCCCCTCCTGCACGGCGGTGACGATCTCCGTCGGCATCATCAGGTACGTCCCGTCCCCCACCAGCGCCCACACGGGCCGGTCGGGTGCGGCCAGCTTCACGCCGATCGCGGCCGGGATCTCGTAGCCCATGCACGAGTAGCCGTACTCCAGGTGGTACTGGTCGGGCGAGCGCGTACGCCACAGTTTGTGCAGGTCGCCGGGGAGGGAGCCGGCCGCGTTGATGACGATGTCCGTCTCGTCGACGATCGCGTCCAGTGCGCCGAGCACCTGCGGCTGAGTGGGCCGTACGTCCGGCTCGCCGGCCTCGTAGCAGGCGTCCACGCGCCGCTCCCAGCGCTCCTTGCCCTGCGTGTACTCGGCGAGGTACGCGTCGGGGACGCGGTGGTCGTGCAGCCGCAGTGCCTCGGTCAGCTCCTGCAGGCCGCTGCGGGCGTCCGCGATCAGCGGCAGTCCGGCGAGCTTGTGGCCGTCGAAGGGGGCGATGTTGAGGTTGATGAAGCGGACACCCCGGCCGGTGAAGAGGGTGCCGGAAGCCGTGGTGAAGTCGGTGTACCTCGTCCCCACCCCGATCACCAGGTCGGCGGCGCGGGCCAGTTCGTCGGCGGTCGCGGTGCCGGTGTGACCGATGCCGCCGACGTCCTGCGGGTGGTCGTAGCGCAGGGAGCCCTTGCCGGCCTGGGTGGAGGCGACCGGGATCCCGGTGGCCTCGGCGAACTCGGCGAGCGCCTCCTCGGCGCGGCTGTGGTGGACCCCGCCGCCCGCGATCAGCAGGGGGCGGCGGGCGGCGCGGACCGCCCGGACGGCGGTGGCGAGTTCGGCCGGGTCGGCACCCGGGCGCCGCACGGCCCAGGTCCGCTCGGCGAAGAACTCCTCCGGCCAGTCGTACGCCTCCGCCTGGACGTCCTGCGGAAGGGCGAGCGTGACCGCGCCCGTCTCCACCGGGTCGGTGAGTACGCGCATCGCCTGCAGGGCGGAGGGGATCAGGGCCTCGGGGCGGCCGATCCGGTCGAAGTACCGGGACACCGGCCGCAGGCAGTCGTTGACCGACACGTCGCCCGCGTACGGCACTTCGAGCTGCTGCAGGACCGGGTCGGCGGGGCGGGCGGCGAAGACGTCGCCGGGCAGCAGCAGGACCGGGAGGTGGTTGATGGTCGCGAGGGCGGCTCCGGTGACCAGGTTCGTGGCGCCCGGGCCGACGGAGGTGGTGACGGCGTGCGTGGTGAGGCGGTTGGACTGGCGGGCGTGGCCGACCGCGGCGTGCACCATGGCCTGCTCGTTGCGGCCCTGGTGATAGGGCATGACATCGGCGTACTCGACGAGGGCCTGGCCGATGCCGGCGACGTTGCCGTGCCCGAAGATGCCCCAGGTGGCGCCGATCAGCCGCTGCCGCACCCCGTCCCGCTGGGTGTACTGGGCGGACAGGAACCGCACCAGCGCCTGTGCGGCCGTCAGCCGCACCGTGGAGGACTTGGAGGATTCAGAGGTCATCGGTAACCCCCTGTGCTGTCCGCGTGATCCGGGTGGAAACAGATCCGCCACTCCCGCGTCTCCCCCGGACCGGCCATGACGTTCAGGTAGTACATGGCGTGGCCGGGCTGCGCCACGGACGGGCCGTGCCAGCCGTCGGGCACCAGGACGGCGTCGCCGGAGCGGACCTCCGCGAGAACGTCGGAGCCGCCCGCACGCGAGGGGAACACGCGCTGGTACCCGAAACCGTGCGGGCCCTCGATCTCGAAGTAGTAGATCTCCTCCAGCTGCGACTCCTCGCCCGGCCGGTACTCGTCGTGCTTGTGCGGCGGGTACGACGACCAGTGACCGCCGGGCGTGATCACCTCGACCGCGATCAGCCGGTCGCAGTCGAAGGCGTCCGCCGAGGCGAAGTTGCGCACCTGGCGCGCGCAGCCGCCGCTGCCGCGGTCCTCCACGGAAACCTCCGGCGCGGGGCCGTAGCGGGCGGGGAGTCGACGCTCGCACTTCGCTCCTGCCAGGGCGAAGCGGCCTCCCGCGCCGGAGGCGATCTGGACCCGGGCGTCACGCGGCGCGTAGACGAAGTCGGTGACTCCGCCGAACACGCCCTCACGGCCCCGGACTTGGAATTCCTCGTCCGCCATGTCGTCCTGTGCCCGCACGGTACATCCACCCTCGAGCGGAAGTACGATCCACTCGCTGTCGCCGGTGGTGAACGTGTGTGTGCCGGCCGGCCCGAGTTCCACCACCCGCAGGCTGCAGTGGGTCCAGCCGGCCCGCTTGGGGTCGATGTCGACGACGTACTGGGCGTTCGCGGTGGTGCCCCGGGGGACGTACAGCTCATTGCTGGTCATGCGGCCCTCACAGCAGTCCTACGGCGGTGTCCACGGCGGCGGCCACGTCGCCGTCCGCCGGGTACAGCAGGGAACGGCCCACCACCGGACACGCGCCCGGTGGGCAGGCGCAGGCGCCGCGCCACTTCTCGAACGCGGCGGCGCGGTCCTGGGTCCGGTGCGGCAGCGCCGTCCGACTCGTGCGCAGCCCCTCCGGCGCGGGCCGCCCTCACAGCACCGCTCCGGCGGCGAGGGCGGCGTCCACCTCGGCCGGGGTGGGCATCGCGGACGAGCACTCCAGGCGGGAGGCGACGATGGCACCGGCGGCGTTGGCGTGCCGCACGATGCGCTCCAGGTCCCAGCCGGCGAGCAGACCGTGGCACAGGGAACCGCCGAAGGCGTCACCGGCGCCCAGGCCGTTGAGGACCTTGACCGCAAGCGGCGGGACCTCGGCCGACTCGCCCTTGCTGCTGACCGCCAGGACGCCCTTCGGGCCCTGCTTGACGACGGCGAGTTCGACGCCCGCGTCCAGCAGCGCGCGGGCGGCGGCGTGCGGCTCGCGCACACCGGTGGCGACCTCCACCTCGTCGAGGTTGCCGACGGCGACGGTGGTGTGATGCAGGGCCTCGTCGTAGAAGGGGCGGGCGGCTTCCGGGGCGTGCCAGAACATGGGGCGCCAGTCGAGGTCCAAGACCGTACGGCCGGACTTGGCCCGGTCGGCGAGGGCCGCGAGGGTCGCCGTACGGCTGGGCTCCTCGCTGAGCCCGGTGCCGGTGACCCAGAAGAGGCGTGCGTCGCGGATGGCGTCGAGGTCGAGGTCACCGGCGTGGATCTCCAGGTCCGGGGCCTTGGGCTGCCGGTAGAAGTAGAGCGGGAAGTCGTCCGGAGGGAACACCTCGCAGAAGGTGACCGGGGTGGGCAGTCCGGGAACCGGTGCCACCCAGCGGTCGTCGACGCCGAAGCCGCGCAGCGCCTGGTGGAGGTAGGCGCCGAAGGGATCGTCGCCGGTGCGGGTGATCACCGCCGTACGGCGGCCGAGGCGGGCCGCGGCGACCGCGACGTTCGCCGCCGAGCCGCCCAGGAACTTCCCGAAGGCCGACACCTGGGCCAGCGGCACGCCCGTCTGCAGCGGATACAGGTCCACCCCGATCCGCCCCATGGTGATCACGTCGTACGCCATCGGCTTCCCTTCGCATCGGCTCCTCCCGGTTGTAGTGCGGGTGCGGAGCCCTGTCAATGTTTTGTCCGGACATTCTGACGAGACACCGCGCTTGGCGCATCACCTCTTCGGACCCGCTGGCGCCTTTGCCCCGGATCTGTCACAAACACCTCCGCCCTGTCACACATGTCGCACGTACGCGGACTCTGGGTCACATCCGGTCGACAGGCGCTTGCCGCTGCTCACTGAGCGTCGTTGGACGGACACAGGATTTGTGATCGCCAGCGCGGCACCCGGCTCCCCCGACGGCCTTCCCGGCCGCCGCCGTGGTGCGTGCAGGGAGGTGCACGTCATGACCGACCGAAGGCTCTGGTCGTACAAGGAGATCGCGGCGCACATCCGGGTGCAGCCGGACACCGTGCGGTCCTACCGCAAGCACGGTCTGCTGCCGCCGCCCGACCACGTGGAGAAGGGCAAGCCCTACTGGTACGCGGACACCGTCCGCGCATGGGTCGCCGCCAGGCCCGGCAACCGCAACCGCAGAGGCGACTGAGCCAATCGCACCCGTGTGCGCCGACGGCGTGCCCCACGTGCGCGGGGCACCGTCAGGCCGGCCCGTCCCGGTCGCGTCAGCTCCACGGCTCGATGACCGTGACCCCGGCCCCCGGTGCCGAGCCCATCGCCGCCAGCGCGTCCGGGGCCCCCGCCAGCGGGATGGTCGACGTCACCAGCAGATCGGGCCGCAGTACGCCTGCCGCCACCAGCGCCAGCATCTCCGGGTAGGTGTGCGCGGCCATGCCGTGGCTGCCGAGGAGTTCCAGCTCCAGGGCGATGGCGCGGGCCATGGGCACCGGAGCCGTGCCCGTCGGGGAGGGCAGCAGACCGACCTGGACGTGGCGGCCCCGGCGGCGCAGGCCGTTCACGGAGGCCGCGCAGGTGACGGGCGAACCGAGGGCGTCCAGGGAGAGATGGGCGCCGCCGCCGGTCAGCTCGCGGACCCGTTCGGCGGTGTCCGGCACGGCCGCCGCGTCCACGCACTGCGCGGCGCCGAACCTCCTGGCCAGGTCCAGGGCCTGCGGCGACACGTCCACCGCGACCACCCGCGCCCCCGCGGCCGCCGCGATCATCACCGCCGACAGGCCCACACCACCGCAGCCGTGCACGGCGACCCACTGGCCGGGCGCGACCCGGCCCTGCTGGACCACCGCCCGGAACGCCGTGGCGAACCGGCAGCCGAGTGAGGCCGCCGTCGCGAAGGAGAGACCCTCGGGTACGGCGACCAGGTTCACATCGGCGTGGTCCAGCGGCACGTACTGGGCGAAGGAGCCCCAGTGCGTGAAGCCGGGCTGGGTCTGCCGCTCGCACACCTGCTGGTCGCCCGCCGCACAGGACGGGCAGGTGCCGCAGGCGCAGACGAAGGGCACGGTCACACGGTCGCCGGGCCGCCAGCGGGTGACGCGGGGGCCGGCCTGCTCGACCACACCGGCGAGTTCGTGACCGGGCACGTGCGGCAGCGTGATGTCGGGGTCGTGGCCCTGCCAGCCGTGCCAGTCGCTGCGGCACAGGCCGGTCGCCTCGACCCGCACCACGACCCCGTGCGCCGCGGGCCGCGGGTCCGCCACGTCCCGCACCTCGGCCGGCTCTCCGTACCGCTCGAACACCACAGCCCGCATCCGCCGCCCTCGCCTTCCGTCCGGTCCGGGGACTCCTGGGGTGCCGGGGTTTCCCGGTTTCCCGGCCCGCGGAGATCACCGCTTCCGGCGGAACGCTAGCGCCTGCCACAGAATTCGGTGGGGTGCGTCCCGCCTGGCCGGGGCGGGCCCGGGCGATGGCGCGCCGTCGGCGTCCGGCCGGCTCCTGGAGCGGGAGCGTGCCTCCATGGCGCGGGCAGTGCGTCACCAGCGCATCGCGGTGAAGTCGACGGGGCGGGGCCGGAGTTCACGGGTGCGCGCCGTCAGGCGCCGCAGCCGCCGGGCCATGTCGTCGGCGGGAAGGCGTCGGCGGTCGCCGTGGCCCGGCAGCAGCCACTCGAAGCGCAGCCGGTCGGCGGTCCGCGCCAGGGAGGCGGCCAGCTCGCTGATGGAGTACCAGGTGACGCTGTCGGCCACCTCGATGTCGGCTGTCGTGCGCGACCAGTAGAAGCTGTCACCGCTGAAGCAGTACCGCTCGTCCGCGAGGTAGAGCACGCTGCCTCGGGTGTGGCCGGGAAGCGGGAAGGCGATCACGCCTTCGGCGATCTCCGCCGGGTCGGTGCCACGGAGCACACGGTCGGCGTCCGGGGCGGCATCCAGGTCACCCTCGTGGATCCACAGCCGGGCGCCGAAGCGGTCGGCGTAGCGGCGGCCGTGCGCCGCGTGGTCGCGGTGGGTGAGCAGGACGTCGGTGACGGGGCCCAGCGCCTCGTGGCGGGCGGCCAGCGAAGTGCTCCAGCGCGGTGTGTCCACCATCATCGCGGTGCCGTCGGGGCGGCGCAGGAGGTAGGAGTTGGCCCCTGCGGTGTGCGGGGAGTTGTGTCCGCACAGGTGCACGGTGTCGTCCAGGGCCATCGGGAAGGGGTCCAGTGCGGCATCCGGCCGTCCGTCCGGGGGACGGATCGACCGGGTGGGGCAGGCATGCGCGGCGGCATGGAGCTGCCGGACCTCGGTGTGGCTGCGCGGCTGGCGCAGGACGACCGAGCGGCCGCCGGCCTCACCGATCAGGCCGGGGGCAAGCTGCCGGGCGACGTCGCAGTTCATGCAGCGCCCGTCCACCTGCCATCCGGCCTCTGACCGTTCCTCACCCATGGCCCACTCCCTTCCGCACCGCATCCGCTGACCGACCGCTCACTCTCAGGGGTATCCCCTGCCGTGCGGCCAATGGAAGAGCCAAAGGAAGAGCCGGAGGAAGAGGAGGACCGGATGACTAGCCTCGTGTCCTCGCCTCGTCCCGCTCCCCCGTCCGCCCCGGCTGCCCCGGCTGCCCCGTCCGCTCCGGCTGCTCCGGCTCCCCGGCACTGCCGGACTCCTCGGGCTCCCCCGGCGCCTCGCCCGGCGTCTCCCGTCCTTGCCGTTCCCCGTCCTCGTGGCTCCCGCCGGCCGGCCGTGGCTCCCCTTCGCTCAGTCCGAACCGGGCGTGGAAGCGGCGCAACGGGGCCGGTGCCCACCAGGTGGCGTGTCCGGTCAGGCGCATGACCGCGGGAACCAGGAGGCTGCGGACGATCATCGCGTCCATCAGGACCGCCAGGGCGATGCCGAGACCGAGCATCTTGGTGTTGGTCACCCGCGATGTGCCGATCGCGACCATCACCACCGCGAGGATCACCGCGGCCGCGGTGATCAGGCCGCCGGTGCGCTGCAGTCCGTGACGGACCGCCTCGCGGTGGTCGCCGTGGTGGTCGTACTCCTCCTTGATGCGGGACAGCAGGAACACGCCGTAGTCCATGGAGAGGCCGAAGGCCACGCAGAACATCAGGACCGGCAGGGTCGTCTCGATGGAGCCGGGGCTGGTGAAGCCGAGCGGGCCGGAGAGGTGTCCGTCCTGGAACACCCACACCACCGCCCCGAACATGGCTGTCAGGCTGAGCGCGTTGAGCAGCACCGCCTGGATCGGTATCAGCACGCTGCCCGTCAGCAGGAAGACCAGCAGCAGCGTGACGACCGCGATGAACACCGCCGCCCAGGGCAGCTGCTCGGCGATCGCGTGCTTGGAATCGACCAGGACGGCCGCCGTGCCGGTCACCTTGGTGGTGAAGGGGACGTCCGTGGAGCGCAGTTCGCGCACCAGACCCTGGGCGGCGTCGCCCACGGCCTCTCCCCTGGGCAGGACCGTGAAGTACGCCGAGTCGCCCTTCACCAGGGGGCCGTCGACCCGCAGCACCTGGGGCAGCGCGGCGACACGCTCCTTGTACGCGGCGTACTGCTCCCGGGTGGCCCGGCCCTCGGCGAGCACCTCCAGGCCGCCGCCGGGGCTGCCCGGGAAGCCCTCGCGTATGTGCTGCTGCACCACGTGGGACTCGGCCGTGGACGGCAGCTGGCGGTCGTCCGCGGTGCCGAACTTCACACCCAGGAAGGGAAGCCCGAGCAGCACGAGGACGGCGGTGGTGGCCAGCGCGAAGATCGGGGCGCGGCGCATCACCAGCGTCGCCATGCGGGCCCAGGCCGTGCCCTGGTCGCGGGTGGCCCCCGGCTGCCGGCCGCGGCGGAACAGCCGGCGCAGGTCCAGGGAGTTCACCCGGTGGCCGAGCAGCATCAGGGCCGCCGGGAGCAGGACGAGGGCCGCGGCGGCCGCCAGCAGCACGACCGCCATGCCCGCGTAGGCGAAGGACCGCAGGAAGTACTGCGGGAAGAGGAGCATCGCCGCCAGCGACACGGCGACCGTGAGGGCGGAGAAGAGCACGGTGCGCCCGGCGGTGCGCAGGGTCGTACCGACGGCGGTCAACGGGTCGGCGACCGTGGACAGTTCCTCTCGGAAGCGGCGCACGATGAACAGGGCGTAGTCGATGGCGAGGCCGAGGCCGAGGGCCGTGGTGAGGTTCATCGCGAAGACGGAGACGTCGGTGAACTCCGTCAGGCCGCGCAGCACCGCGTTGGTGCCGAGGATCGCGACGATGCCGATGCCGAGCGGCAGCAGGGCGGCCACGGCACTGCCGAAGACCATGACCAGGAGGACGAGCGTCACCGGCAACGCGATCAGCTCGGCCCGAGTCAGGTCCTCGCGGATGATCGTCTGCATCTCGTGCCGCACGGCGACCGGGCCGCCGACCCTGACCCTCACGGGTCCGTGCGCGCCCCGGTAGGAAGGCGCTATGCGGTCCAGGGTCCGGCCCATCGCCGTCTCGTCGCCCGTGATGCGGGCGGCGATCAGTGCCTCGTGCCCGTCCCGGGCGCGCAGGGCCGGTGCGCCCGACTGCCAGTAGGAGCCGACTCCGGTGACGCCCTTCTCGGTGGCCAGGCGGGCGGCCAGCCGCTTGGCCTCGGCGGCCACCGCCGGGTCCGCCACCGAGGAGCGGCCCGCGTCGACCAGGAGCAGCAGGTTGGGCTGGGAGGCGGGGAACTCGCGCTCCAGGGCCTTCGTCGCGTACGTCGACTCGGCGGCCGGGTCCTCCCAGCCGCCGCTGCCCAGCCGGTCGGCGACACCGCTGCCCGCCAGCACGGCGAGCAGGGTCAGCACGAGGGCGGTCAGCAGCGAGAGGCGGGGCCGGGCGGTGACGAAGCGGGTCCAGCCGCCTGCGCGCACCGCAGCCCTCGTGCTGGGCGGTGCGCCCGCACCGGGCGGTGCGCCGCCGGAAGCCCGATCGCCCCCGGCCCGCGTCGGTCCGCCCTCCCCGCGCGGCGCCGCGCCCCCACGCTCCGGCGGCTCATTGACTCCGGTCATCCTGCGGTGTCCCCCTTCACCTCGACTTCACCTCGACCCGTGCCCTTGCGCTGACAGGCAGGCAGCATGGGTCTGCCATTGCCAAGTAAAGTGGCAAACACGAGAGATCGCTCGCGTTTCACAAGAATGCGAGCGACCGCTCGTGTTTGTCAATCGTGTGCGGAAAGCTGGGGATGACTCGTGCCCGACCAGACCGAGAAGCCCGGGAAGGACCCGGCGGGGGGCGAGCGGCTGCGCCGCAGGCAGGCCCGCGGCGAGCGGCGGATCGCCCAGCTGCTGGAGGCCGCCGCCTCCGTCTTCTGCGCCACCGGTTACACCGCCGCCAGCACGAACGCCATCGCCCGGGAGGCAGGCGTCTCACCGGGCACGCTGTACCAGTTCTTCCCCAACAAGGAGGCCATCGCGATCGAGCTGGGCGACCGGCTCGTGCACGAGATGCGCGAGACCTACGGGGAGGCACTCGCGCCCGTCGACCCCGCGACCCCGCTCGAGGAGGCCGTGGGCACCGCCGTGGACCGCTTCGTCGACTTCAGCCGCCGGCACCCGGTCTTCTTCACCCTGATGCACGGCCCCGACATCCCGGGGCGGATCGCCGAGGAGCACGACGCCCTGCACGCGACCCTGCTGTCCCGGGTCGAGTTCCTGCTCTCGTCGTTCATGCCGGACACCCCGGCGGCCGACATCACCCGCACGGCGCACGTGTGCCTGAGCGTGTACAAGGCCGGCCTGGAACTGGTCCTCGGCCACGAGGGCGCCGAGCGCGACGCATACGTCCAGGAGATCAAGGACGTCCTGGTCCGCTACCTGCAGCCACTGGTGGCCGACCGGGCCGCCACTCCGTCGGCCACCTCTTTGAGAAATACCCCCTAGGGGTATAGTGTCAATGGCGTGACCCCCTCCTGGGCCACGTCGACCCCACACGTCTCGACGAGGAGTTACGACATGACCGCTCAGACCGGTACCCCGCAGACCGTCACCACCTCCTACAAGGTGAGCGGGATGAGCTGCGGCCACTGCGAGGGTTCCGTCTCCGCCGAGCTCTCCGCGCTCCCCGGCGTCAGCTCCGTCAAGGCCGTCGCCTCGACCGGCGAGGTCACGGTCGTCTCCGCCGCCCCGCTCGACGAGGAGGCGGTCCGCGCCGCGGTGGACGAGGCCGGCTTCGAGCTCGTCGGCACGGTCTGAGAAATCCCCGGTCCGCCCTCTGGAGTCAGGACATGACCACCCGTACCATCACGGAACCCGTCATAACCTCTCCGTCGGACGTCTCCGAGGTCGAGCTGCTCATCGGCGGAATGACCTGCGCCTCCTGCGCGGCCCGCGTCGAGAAGAAGCTCAACCGCATGGACGGCGTCAGCGCCACGGTGAACCTCGCGACGGAGAAGGCGAAAGTCACCTACACCGCGGGGATCGCCGTCGCCGACCTGATCGCCACCGTGGAGCGGACGGGTTACACCGCCGAGGAACCCCCGGCGCCGCAGCCGCAACCCCAGGCGCCGGCCGAGGAGCAGGCGCCCGCCGATCCGGAGCTCGCGTCCCTCCGTCAGCGCCTGCTCGTCTGTGCGCTCCTCGCCGTCCCCGTCGCGCTGTTCGCCATGGTCCCGGCCCTGCAGTTCGACAACTGGCAGTGGCTCTCGCTCACCCTCGCGGCCCCCGTCGTCGTCTGGGGCGGCCTGCCCTTCCACCGGGCTGCCCTCACCAACGCCCGGCACGGTGCCGCCACCATGGACACCCTCGTCTCGGTCGGCACGCTGGCCGCGTTCGGCTGGTCGCTGTGGGCGCTGTTCCTCGGCGACGCGGGCATGCCCGGCATGCACGACGAGTTCCGCCTCACCGTCTCCCGTATGGACGGCGCGTCGACGATCTACCTGGAGGTGGCCGCCGGAGTCGTCGCCCTGATCCTGCTCGGCCGCTACCTGGAGGCCCGGTCCAAGCGCCGGGCGGGTGCCGCGCTGCGCGCGCTGCTGGAGCTGGGCGCGAAGGACGTCTCCGTGCTGCGGGAAGGGCGCGAGGTGCGCGTCCCGGTGGCCGCGCTGACCGTCGGCGACCGCTTCGTCGTACGCCCGGGCGAGAAGATCGCCACCGACGGCACGGTCGTCGAGGGCGGCTCGGCGGTCGACGCCTCGATGCTGACCGGCGAGTCGGTACCGGTCGACGTGGGCGTGGGCGACGCGGTCACCGGTGCCACCGTGAACGCCGGTGGCCGGCTCGTGGTGGAGGCCACCCGGGTCGGCGCGGACACGCAGCTCGCCCGGATGGCGAAACTGGTCGAGGACGCGCAGAACGGCAAGGCGCAGGTGCAGCGGCTGGCCGACCGGATCTCGGCGGTCTTCGTGCCGGTGGTCATCCTCATCGCACTCGGCACACTGCTGACCTGGCTGTCCGTCACCGGGGACGTGACCGCCGCGTTCACCGCCGCCGTCGCCGTGCTGATCATCGCCTGCCCGTGCGCGCTGGGTCTGGCCACACCGACCGCGCTGATGGTCGGCACCGGCAGGGGCGCCCAGCTCGGCATCCTCATCAAGGGCCCCGAGGTACTGGAGTCGACCCGCCGCGTCGACACCGTCGTCCTGGACAAGACGGGGACGGTCACCACCGGCCGGATGACCCTCCAGGAGGTGTACGCCACCGAGGGCACCGACGAGAAGCAGGTACTGCGGCTCGCGGGCGCCCTGGAACACGCCTCCGAGCACCCGGTCGCCCGGGCGATCGCCGCCGGCGCCGCGGAGCGGCTCGGCCCGCTGCCCGCGGTCGAGCACTTCGAGAACGTCCCCGGCCGGGGCGTACGCGGGCGTGTGGAGGGCCACGAGGTGTCCGTGGGTCGACTCCTGGATACCACCGCCGTCACCGCCGCCACCGCCGGCCCGGCCCCCGAGCTCCCGGCCGGGGTGTCCCTGGCCCGCCGGACGGCCGAGCAGAACGGTCACACGGCCGTCGTGGTCGCCTGGGACGGGGTGGCACGGGGTGTCATCGCCGTGGCGGACGCCGTGAAGGAGAGCAGCCCGGAGGCGGTACGGCAGCTGCGGGCCCTGGGTCTGCGTCCCGTGCTGCTGACCGGCGACAACCGGGCGGTCGCCGAGGCCGTCGCGCGGGCCGTCGGGATCGACCCCGGCGATGTGCTGGCCGAGGTGCTGCCGGAGCAGAAGGTCGACGCCGTCAGGCGGCTGCAGGCCGAGGGACGGACCGTGGCCATGGTCGGCGACGGGGTCAACGACGCGGCCGCGCTCGCCACCGCCGATCTGGGTCTGGCGATGGGGACCGGCACGGACGCCGCGATCGAGGCGGGCGACCTGACGCTGGTGCGCGGGGACCTGCGGGTGGCCGCCGACGCCATCCGGCTCTCCCGGCGGACCCTGGCCACGATCAAGGGCAACCTGGTGTGGGCCTTCGGTTACAACGTGGCCGCACTGCCGCTGGCCGCCGCCGGACTGCTGAACCCCATGATCGCGGGGGCGGCGATGGCGTTCTCCTCGGTGTTCGTGGTGACGAACAGCCTTCGGCTGCGGACTTTTCGCTGAACCAGGCGCCCCAGACCCCCTGGAGTCGGACGCCCACCTCACATAAGCTCTTCACAAGGCTCGCGCATCATCCTTACGCTTGGGTCCCGATCGCCATATCGGGGCTCTTGCGCATCTAACGGACATATGCAAGAGACGCAGATCACAGTGATGTGAACGTAACCATCGAAGGGGTTCGAAGGTCTAAGTTGGCGATGTCAGGACGGCGTCTTGGGGGGCGCCGACTGGCATCTGAGGATGTCTTGGGGGACTTCCTCAGATGGGGTACTCCCTGCTCGAACGGAGTTGAGAGCTTGGGGGAGCGTTGCCGGGACACGTACACCGGGAAGCTTTGAGCGGCCCTCCCGAGCGTGCGCTGTCCCGGCAGACCGCACAGCAGTAGAGGTGGGACGAGTTCTGCTCGTTCTGCTCACAGCGATTCAGGCGCTGGTCTCACAGACGCCCGGCCGGATCCCGTGGGGGGAATCCGCACCGGGACATGGGAAGGCGCCCTGGTCGCCGGCCCGTGGGGGGACCGGTGCATCAGGGCGCCTTCCGCTTTTCCGCATACGCACGTTTCCGCATACGGCGCACACGTTTCCGCATGCCGGCACACGTCAGTGATGCCGCCGTCTACGCGGCCCCGCACCGACCGCACAGGTACGGAGCCCGCGGACGCTACTGCTCAGCGCTCCTCGACGGGAACGAAGTCGCGCTCGACCACGCCCGTGTAGATCTGGCGCGGACGGCCGATACGGGAGCCCGGCTCCTTGATCATTTCCTGCCACTGGGCGATCCAGCCCGGCAGGCGGCCGAGGGCGAACAGGACCGTGAACATCTCGGTCGGGAAGCCCATGGCCCGGTAGATGAGGCCGGTGTAGAAGTCGACGTTCGGGTACAGCTTGCGCTCGACGAAGTAGCTGTCGGACAGCGCGTGCTCCTCCAGCTTCAGGGCGATGTCGAGGAGCTCGTCCTCCTTGCCCAGCGCCGAGAGCACGTCGTGCGCGGCTGCCTTGATGATCTTGGCACGCGGGTCGAAGTTCTTGTAGACCCGGTGGCCGAAGCCCATCAGACGGACGCCGTCCTCCTTGTTCTTCACCTTGCGGATGAAGGTGTCGACGTCGGATCCGGAGTCCCGGATGCCCTCCAGCATCTCCAGGACGGACTGGTTGGCGCCGCCGTGCAGCGGGCCCCACAGCGCGTTGATGCCGGCCGAGATGGAGGCGAACATGTTGGCCTGCGAGGAGCCCACCAGGCGGACCGTGGAGGTCGAGCAGTTCTGCTCGTGGTCGGCGTGCAGGATCAGCAGCTTGTCCAGCGCGGAGACGACGACCGGGTCCAGGTCGTACTCCTGGGCCGGGACCGAGAAGGTCATGCGCAGGAAGTTCTCGACGTAGGACAGGTCGTTGCGCGGGTAGACGAACGGGTGGCCGATCGACTTCTTGTACGCGTACGCCGCGATCGTCGGGAGCTTGGCGAGCAGGCGGATGGTGGAGAGGTTGCGCTGCTTGTCGTCGAACGGGTTGTGGCTGTCCTGGTAGAAGGTCGACAGCGCCGAGACGACGGACGAGAGCATCGCCATCGGGTGGGCGTCGCGCGGGAAGCCCTTGTAGAAGTTCTTGACGTCCTCGTGCAGGAGGGTGTGCTGAGTGATGTCGTTCTTGAAGGCGGTGAGCTCGTCGACGGTCGGCAGCTCACCGTTGATCAGCAGGTAGGCCACCTCCAGGAAGGTGGAGCGCTCGGCCAGCTGCTCGATGGGGTAGCCGCGGTACCGGAGAATGCCCTGCTCGCCGTCGAGGTAGGTGACGGCGGATTTGTAGGCGGCCGTGTTGCCGTAGCCGCTGTCCAAGGTCACGAGACCGGTCTGGGCGCGGAGCTTCCCGATGTCGAAGCCCTTGTCGCCGACGGTGCTGTCGATCACCGGGTAGGTGTACTCGCTGCCGTCGTACCGCAGTACTACAGAGTTGTCGCTCACGTCTTCCCTCACCGACGTAGTGCCTCATCTTCGAGGTGCCCTGACTGTCTCTACCATCCCCCATTTGGCTCAGGAGAGTGCACTCGGGGTCGACCATTGGGCCTATCGGCGGCACTCAGTGCCGTCAACCTGCTCATCCTGCCCCCTGGATCCGGCATCCGGAAGTGCCGTGTGACCTTTGTGACTCGTTTGATCGATCATTTTTCGTGATGGCGGACCGGCGGGCGAGGTCAGGGGGCCGCGAGGCGGAAATCGAGGGCCGTGCAGCGCCGTCCCGCCGACACCGTGCGCACCGCCTGACCGATCGCTTTGCGTGAACCGACGAGGACGACCAGTTTCCTGGCGCGGGTCACCGCCGTGTACAGCAGGTTCCGCTGAAGCATCATCCAGGCGCCGGTAGTGACCGGGATCACCACGGCCGGATACTCGCTGCCCTGGGAGCGGTGGATGGTCACCGCGTACGCGTGTGCCAGTTCGTCCAGTTCGTCGAATTCGTACGGAACCTCCTCGTCCTCGTCCGTCAGCACCGTCAGGCGCTGGTCGACCGGGTCCAGCGAGGTGACCACGCCCACGGTGCCGTTGAAGACACCGTTCTTCCCCTTCTCGTAATTGTTGCGAACCTGGGTGACCTTGTCGCCGACGCGGAAGACCCGGCCGCCGAACCGCTTCTCCGGCAGGTCGGGCCGTCCAGGGGTGATGGCCTGCTGGAGCAGGCCGTTGAGCGTGCCGGCGCCCGCCGGTCCGCGGTGCATCGGCGCGAGCACCTGGACGTCCCGGCGCGGGTCGAGCCCGAACCGGGCCGGGATCCGCCGGGCGGCCACGTCCACGGTGAGCCGGCCCGCCTCCTCCGTGTCGTCCTCGACGAAGACGAAGAAGTCCTTCATGCCGTCGGTGACCGGGTGCTGACCCGCGTTGATCCGGTGCGCGTTGGTCACCACGCCCGACTGCTGGGCCTGGCGGAACACGCGCGTCAGGCGCACGGCGGGGATCGGGCTGCCGGCGGCCAGCAGGTCCCGCAGGACCTCGCCGGCGCCGACGCTGGGCAGTTGGTCCACGTCGCCGACGAAGAGCAGGTGCGCACCCGGAGGTACGGCCTTGACCAGCTTGTTGGCGAGCAGCAGGTCCAGCATGGACGCCTCGTCCACGACCACCAGGTCGGCGTCCAGGGGGCGGTCCCGGTCGTACGCCGCGTCCCCGCCGGGCTTGAGCTCCAGCAGCCGGTGGACGGTGGAGGCCTCGGCGCCGGTCAGCTCGGCGAGCCGTTTGGCGGCGCGTCCGGTGGGCGCGGCGAGCACGACCTTCGCCTTCTTGGCGCGGGCCAGCTCCACGATCGACCGCACGGTGAAGGACTTGCCGCAGCCGGGACCGCCGGTCAGGACGGCCACCTTCTCGGTGAGCGCCAGCTTCACGGCCGCCTCCTGCTCGGGTGCGAGGCCGGCCCCCGTACCGCTCCTGAGCCAGCCCAGTGCCCTGTCCCAGGCCACCTGCCGGAAGGACGGCATGCGGTCGGCGTCCGTGCGCAGCAGGCGCATCAGCTGGGCGGCCAGGGAGAGTTCGGCGCGGTGGAAGGGGACCAGGTAGACGGCGGTGACCGGGTCCCCTCCGTCCGGGCCGGGCACCTTCTCCCGGACGACACCGGGCTCCTCGCCGTCCTCCCGGGGCTCGGCGAGTTCGCCGAGGCACTCGATGACGAGCCCGGTGTCGACCTGGAGGAGCTTGACGGCGTCCGCGATCAGCCGTTCCTCCGGCAGGAAGCAGTGACCCTGGTCGGTGGACTGCGACAGCGCGTACTGCAGGCCCGCCTTGACGCGCTCCGGGCTGTCGTGCGGGATGCCGACGGACTGGGCGATCTTGTCGGCGGTGAGGAAGCCGATGCCCCAGACGTCGGCGGCCAGCCGGTAGGGCTGGTTCTTCACCACCGAGATCGACGCGTCGCCGTACTTCTTGTAGATACGCACCGCGATCGACGTCGACACCTCGACGGTCTGGAGGAAGAGCATGACCTCCTTGATGGCCTTCTGCTCCTCCCAGGCGTCGGCGATCTTCCTGGTGCGCTTGGGGCCGAGGCCGGGTACCTCGATGAGCCGCTCGGGCTCCTCCTCGATGATCTTCAGGGTGTCCAGCCCGAAGTGCTGGGTGATGCGGTCGGCGAAGACCGGGCCGATGCCCTTGACCAGGCCGGAGCCGAGGTAGCGGCGGATGCCCTGGACGGTGGCCGGCAGGACGGTGGTGTAGTTCTCGACGGTGAACTGCTTGCCGTACTGCGGGTGCGAGCCCCATCGCCCCTCCATGCGGAGGGATTCGCCGACCTGGGCGCCGAGGAGCGCCCCGACGACCGTGAGGAGGTCGCCGCCGCCCCGGCCGGTGTCGACGCGGGCGACCGTGTACCCGTTCTCCTCGTTGGCGTACGTGATCCGCTCCAGCACGCCTTCGAGCACGGCCGGTCGCCGTTCGCCGTTCCCCGCCCCGGGGGAACTCCCCGCCTGATTGGACATGATCCGACGGTACCGGCGCGCACCGACAGTGGGGGGTGGCGACCGGCGCGAGGGACCCGCTCACGCACTCAGGGGACCACGTGTTCCACGAAGCGGGCCGTCGTCTCCGCCAGCACCTCCCGCCCGTCCCTGGCCCACAGCTCCTCGTTGAACAGCTCCACTTCGATCGGCCCGGTGTACCCGGCCGCCTCCACGTACCCCTTCCACTCCCGCATGTCGATCGCCCCGTCCCCGATCTGGCCCCGGCCGTTCAGGACGCCCTCGGGCAACGGAGTGGTCCAGTCGGCGAGCTGGAGGCGTGCAGGCGGCCCGAGGCACCCGCGCGGGCGATCTGCTCGGGGGCCGTGTCGTCCCACCAGACGTGGTACGTGTCCACCGCGACGCCGACCTGCCGGGCGGGGAAGCGTTCCGCGAGGTCCATGGCCTGGGCGAGGGTGGAGACCACGCAGCGGTCGGAGGCGTACATGGGGTGCAGGGGCTCGATGGCCAGGCGTACGCCGTGCGACTCGGCGTACGGGCCCAGCTCCGCCAGGGCGTCCGCGATGCGCTCACGGGCGCCGTGCAGGTCCTTGGAGCCGGCCGGGAGGCCGCCCGAGACCAGCACCAGGGTCTGCGTGCCGAGCGCGGCCGCCTCCTCGACGGCCCGGCGGTTGTCGGCCAGCGCGGCGGCTCGCGCCCCGGGGTCGGTCGCGGTGAGGAAGCCGCCCCGGCACAGTGTCGTCACGGCCAGGCCCGCGTCACGGACCAGCTCGGCCGTCGCCTCCGGACCGTACGCCCGCACGGGCTCCCGCCACAGGCCGACAAGGGCCACGCCCAGCTCGGCGCAGGCCTCGACCAGCTCGGGCAGGGACAGCTGCCTGACCGTCATCTGGTTGACGGAGAAGCGCGAGAGGTCTCCGGCCGAGCTCACTGGTCCACCCCGTACAGCGACAGCAGGTTCTTCATGCGTTCCTCCGCGAGCCTCGGGTCCGGGAACAGGCCCAGGCCGTCGGCGAGTTCGTAGGCGCGCGCGAGGTGTGGCAGCGAGCGGGCCGACTGGAGGCCGCCGACCATCGTGAAGTGCGCCTGGTGGCCCGCAAGCCAGGCCAGGAAGACCACACCCGTCTTGTAGTAACGGGTCGGGGCCTGAAAGAGGAGGCGTGACAACTCGACGGTCGGATCCAGGAGTTCGCCGAAGCGGGTCGGGTCGCCCGTGTCGAGGGCCCGGACCGCCTCCGCCGCCAGCGGGCCGAGCGGGTCGAAGACGCCGAGCAGCGCATGGCTGAAACCCTTCTCGTCCCCCGCGATCAGCTCGGGGTAGTGGAAGTCGTCGCCGGTGTAGCAGCGCACCCCCTGGGGGAGACGGCGACGGAGGTCGATCTCCCGCCGGGCGTCCAGGAGGGAGATCTTGACGCCGTCGACCTTGCCGGGGTGCGCGGCGACGACCTGCAGGAAGGTGCCGGTGGCCGCGTCGAGGTCGGTGGACCCCCAGTAGCCCTCCAGCGCCGGGTCGAACACCGGGCCGAGCCAGTGCAGGATCACCGGGGCGGACGCCTGGCGGAGCAGAGGGCCGTAGACCTCCAGGTAGTCCTCGGGGCCGCGGGCGGTGGCCGCCAGGGCGCGGGAGGCCATCAGGATCGCCTGGGCACCGGCCTCCTCCACCACGGCGAGCTGCTCCTCGTAGGCGGCGCGGATCCCGGCGAGGGACCCGGCGGTGATCTGGTCGGTGCCGACGCCGCAGGCGATACGGCCGCCGACCGCCTTCGCCTCGGCGGCACTGCGCCGGATCAGCTCGGCCGCGCCGGCCCAGTCCAGGCCCATGCCGCGCTGGGCGGTGTCCATGGCCTCGGCGACACCCAGCCCGTGCGACCACAGGTGGCGGCGGAAGGCGAGGGTGGCGTCCCAGTCCACGGCGGCGGGCGAGTCGGGGGACACGTCCGCGTACGGGTCTGCGACGACGTGGGCGGCCGCGAAGACCGTGCGGGAGGTGAAGGGGGTGCCCGGGGTGGGCGCGAGCGGCTCGGTGGTGGGCTCGTGGGCGCGCAACCGGCCGTGTTCGTCCGGCAGATGGAGGGTCACGGGGAGATCTCCGGTACGTCGATACGGCGGCCTTCCGCCGAGGACTTCAGGCCCAGCTCGGCGAGCTGGACGCCGCGGGCGCCGGCGAGCAGGTCCCAGTGGTAGGGGGCGTCGGCGTAGACGTGCTTGAGGAACATCTCCCACTGGGCCTTGAAGCCGTTGCCGAACCCACCGTTGTCCGGCACTTCCTGCCACTGGTCGCGGAAGGCCTGCGTGGCGGGGACATCGGGGTTCCACACCGGCCTGGGGGTGGCGGAGCGGTGCTGGACGCGGCACCCGCGCAGCCCCGCGACCGCCGACCCGTGTGTCCCGTCGACCTGGAACTCGACGAGTTCGTCCCGGTCGACCCTGACCGCCCAGGAGGAGTTGATCTGGGCGACGGCGCCGCCTTCGAGCTCGAAGATGCCGTAGGCGGCGTCGTCGGCGGTGGCGTCGTAGGGCTTTCCCCGCTCGTCCCAGCGCCGCGGGATGTGCGTGGTGGCCAGGGCCTGGACGGAGGTGACCCGGCCGAACAGTTCGTGGAGCACGTATTCCCAGTGCGGGAACATGTCGGCGACGATGCCGCCGCCGTCCTCGGCGCGGTAGTTCCAGGAGGGGCGCTGGGCGGCCTGCCAGTCGCCCTCGAAGACCCAGTAGCCGAACTCGCCCCGGACGGACAGGATCCGGCCGAAGAACCCACCGTCGACGAGCCGCTTCAGCTTGAGCAGACCCGGCAGGAAGATCTTGTCCTGGACCACTCCGTGCCTGATGCCGGCCTCGGTGGCCAGCCGGGCGAGGTCCAGTGCGCCGGCCAGCCCGGTCGCGGTGGGCTTCTCGGTGTAGACGTGCTTGCGCGCGGCGATCGCCTTCTTCAGCGCCTGCTCACGGGCGGAGGTGATCTGCGCGTCGAAGTAGACGGCGACGGCCGGGTCGGCGAGGACCTCGTCCAGGTCGGTCGAGAAGTGCTCCAGGCCGTGCCGTTCGGCAAGCGCCCTGAGCGCGTGCTCGCGGCGGCCGACCAGGACCGGTTCCGGCCACAGCACGGTGCCGTCGCCGAGGTCCAGTCCGCCCTGCTCGCGCAGGGCGAGGATCGACCGGACGAGGTGCTGGCGGTGGCCCATGCGTCCGGTCACGCCGTTCATGGCGATCCGTACCGTCCTGCGTGTCACGTCGGTCCCTCCGCCGGTCCCTTCGTCGGTACGCCGTCCGCGCGCCGCGAGCGCCTCGCCGTGACCCGGGTGTTCGCGTGGGATCCCTGGTCGCCGGGAGCGGGCCGGGTCATGCGTGCCCAGTGGAGCAAGCCGGGCAAGCGGAGCCAAGCGGGGCAAGCGCTTTCTCCCGGGAAAAACCTAACCTTCGGTCAGAGACGGGACAAGTCCGCGTCCGGGCCGTGTTGTTCGAGGAGGCGAACAACCGGGGCCGGGAGCCGTAAGGTCTGGCACGACACCGCGGCCGTGGACGGTGGCCGGGGAGCGGTGTTCGAGGGACGTACGACGAGATGCGCGACCGGAGGACGACGACATGACGGTGACCCTGGCGGACGTGGCGGCCCGCGCCCAGGTCTCGCCCGCGACGGTGTCGCGCGTACTGAACGGGAACTACCCCGTGGCCGCCGCCACCCGGGAGCGGGTGCTGAAGGCGGTCGACGAGCTGGACTACGTGCTCAACGGGCCCGCCAGCTCGCTCGCCGCCGCGACCTCCGACCTGGTCGGCATCCTGGTGAACGACATCGCCGACCCGTTCTTCGGGATCATGGCGAGCGCGATCCAGTCGGAGATCGGCGGCCCGGGAGGCCGGGCGGGCGGGGAACGGCTGGCCGTCGTCTGCAACACGGGCGGCTCGCCGGAGCGCGAACTGACGTACCTGACCCTGCTGCAGCGGCAGCGGGCGGCGGCGGTCGTGCTGACCGGCGGCGCCGTGGAGGACGCGCCGCACGCCGCGGCGGTCGGGGCCAAGCTGCGCAAGCTGACGGACGCCGGGACGCGCGTGGTGCTGTGCGGGCGGCCGCCGGCCCCGGACACCCGGGCGATCGCGCTCGCCTTCGACAACCGCGGCGGCGCACGCCAGCTGACGGAGCACCTGACCGGGCTGGGCCACCGGCGGCTCGGCTACATCGCCGGCCCGGAGGAGCGCACGACGACCCGCCACCGTCTGGAGGGACACCGCGCGGCACTGACGGCGGCGGGGATCGAGGACGATCCCGCCCGGACCGTGTATGGGCGGTACGACCGCAGGTCCGGCTACGAGGCCGCGCTGGAACTCCTGCGCCGGGACCCGTCCCTGACGGCGGTCGTCGCCGCGAACGACTCCGTCGCGCTGGGCGCGTGCGCCGCGCTGCGGGAGTCCGGGCGGCGGATCCCTCAGGACGTGTCGGTGGCGGGCTTCGACGACCTGCCCTTCAGCCTCGACGCGGTGCCCTCCCTGACGACGGTGCGACTGCCGCTGGCGGAGGCGGGGGCACGGGCCGGGCGGATCGCGATGGGCCGCGAGGAGCCGCCGCCCGGGGGGATGGCGACCGTGCGGGGCGAGCTGATGGTGCGGGGGTCCTCGGGGGTGCCCCGGGGGTAGACGGCCGGGCGTGGACGGGCGGCCCGCCCCGGTCTAGCCTCGGTCACGGGTACCTCTGACTGAGTCAACCATCGGACCATCGGACCACCGGGGCCGCACCATGACCGTCCAGGACATCCGCGCCTTCAACCGCTTCTACACCAACGTCATCGGCGCCCTCGACTACGGCCGCCACCTCTACGCGCCCTACACCCTCACCGAGTCCCGGGTGCTGTACGAACTCGCGCACTCCCCGCGGACGGACGCGGCCGACCTGCGCGCCGAACTCTCCCTGGACGCCGGGTACCTGAGCCGCATCCTCAACAAGTTCGAACGGGGCGGGCTGGTCGAGCGCAAGCCGTCCGACAGCGACCCGCGCCGCCGGCGCGTCACGCTCACCGCCCGCGGGCGGGACACCGCCGACCTGCTCGACGAGCGGGCGCGGGAGACCGTCGGTTCGCTGCTGGCCTCGGTGCCCGTGGCCGAGCGTCCTCGCCTGACGGAGGCGATGCGCACCGTGCGCGAGATCCTGTCGCAGGGGCGGGCGCCCCGGCGTGAGGACGTCACGCTGCGCGATCCGCGCCCCGGCGACCTCGGCTGGATCGTGCAGCGCAACGCCGCGGTGTACGCCGCCGAGTACGGCTGGAACGCCGACTACGAGGGGCTGGTCGCGAGGATCGTCGCCGACTTCGCCGAGGACCACGACCCGCACCTGGAGCGGGTGTGGATCGCCGAGTTCGCCGGGCGGCCGGTGGGATGCGTGATGTGCGTGCGGGACGAGGCGCCGGGCGCCGCACGGCTGCGGTTGCTGCTGGTCGAGCCGGAGGCGCGCGGCCTGGGCATCGGCGACCTGCTGGTGCGGGCCGTGATCGGCTTCGCCCGTGGTGTCGGGTACCGCGAGCTGGTGCTGTGGACCAATTCCGTGCTCGCCTCCGCCCGCCGCGTCTACCAGCGCCACGGCTTCGTCCTCGTCGCGGAGAAACCGCACCGCTCCTTCGGCCAGGACCTGGTCGGTCAGGACTGGCGGCTGGGCCTGCGCGCGGCGCCCGAGTGACCGCGAGGGGGCGGGACGGGCGTACGGCGAGTAGGGTCGCTGTGTATGAAGCTGGCCTTCTCCACCCTCGGTGTCCCCGGCCTGCCCGTACCGGACGTGGTCCGGCTCGCGGCGGCACACGGCTACCACGGTGTCGAACTGCGCGCGCACCCCGAGGAGCCGGTCCATCCCGGTCTCGGTCCCGGTCAACGGGACGAAGTGGCCGCGGAGTTCAAGGCGGCCGGTGTCGAAGTCCTGGGACTGGCCGGGTACGTGCGGGTCGCCGCACCGGGGGACGACGGCACCGTGGTCGCCGAGATCCACGAACTCCTCGAACTGGCCCGCGCCCTGGGCGCCCCCTACGTCCGCGTCTTCCCCGGCGGCGTACCGGAGCAGCCGCGCCAGGAGGCCGACGCCGTCGCCGCCCGGCGCCTGGGCACGGCCGCCGAGTACGCCGCCGACCTCGGCGTGCGCATCCTGCTGGAAACCCACGACTCGCACCGCACCGGCGCCGACGTCATGCGCGTCCTCGGCCTGGTCGGCCACCGCCAGGTCGGCGCCCTGTGGGACGTGATGCACACCTGGCTGGGCGGCGAACAGCCCTCGGACACCTACGCGGCACTCTCGCCGTACCTGGGGTACGTCCAGGTCAAGGACATCGCGTCGGCCGACGACCCGACCCCGCTGCCGCTCGGCTCCGGCGTGCTGCCCCTCGTCGAGTGCGTGGAGCTCCTCTCCCGTCACGGCTGGGACGGCTGGCTGTGCTGGGAGTACGAGAAGCGGTGGTACGAGGCGGCGCCCCCGTTTACGGACCTCCTCGGCGCCGGACGGGAGCACCTGAGCCGACTGCTGAACGAGTCGGCGTGAGCCCCGGGCCCGGGCCCTTCAGACCAGGACCCGGGCCCACACCGTCTTCCCGACGCCCCGGTCCCTGATCTCCCAGCTGTGCGCAAGCGCGGCGACGAGCAGAAGTCCGCGGCCGGAGGTCCCCTCGGGGTCCGGGTCCGCCGGGACCGGCCGTTGCGGGCAGGCGTCGGACACCTCGACCTCCACGGCCTTCTCGCCGTCGTACGTCATCGCGACCTCGAAGTGGCGGCCGGGTACGCGGCCGTGGCGTACGGCGTTCGTCGCGAGCTCCGAGAGGACGAGTTCGACGCTCTCGCGGGCGTCGGCGGGCACGGCCCAGGAGCGCAGCACGCAGCGGGCGCCGTGGCGGGCCTCGACGACGTTGCGCGGGGTGGGCGTGAAGCGCAACCGCCAGGTGCGGTGCCGGGCGTTCACCCCGTCACTTTCTGTGTTCATAGGGATACTGTCGGCCCTGGTCGCTACCGTGAACAGTGACCGAGCGTCGACGGCTGCGTACGGTGAGTGCGGCGGTGCGCGCGTTGATCGGCGTTGAGCCGTGTAGTTGAGCCGTGTAGAGGGGGTGGCTGCGATGGCGCAGCCCGGCAGGAACTCGTCGTCTCCCGCCGCGCAGTACTTCGCGGAGGTCCTGCGGACACTGCGGGTGAAAGCCGGGTTGTCGCAGAACGAGTTGGGCGAGCGGATGGCCTACTCGGGGGCGGCGGTGAGCGCGGTGGAGACGTGCGCGAAACCGGCGACGGACGAGTTCATCGAGGCGGCGGAGAGGGCGCTGGACGCCGGGGGGTTGATTTCGGCTGCCGCCAAGTATTTGCGGTTGGAGCGGTATCCGGCTCACTTTCAGGGGTTTGTGCAACTGGAGCAGGAGGCGTTGAGTGTCTCGTCGTACTGTGTGCAGCTGATCCACGGGCTGTTGCAGACCGAGGACTACGCCCGGGCGCTGTACGACCACGCGGTTCCACCGGTGGACCCCGAGGAGGCCGAGCAGCACGTCGCCATGCGCATGGAGCGCCGATCCCTGTTCGGTCGCAGGCCGGTGGCGATGATCAGCGTGGTACTCGAAGAAGCGGCTCTACGCCGACTGATCGGCGGGCCGGAGGTGATGCGCGTCCAGTACGAGCACCTCATCGAGCGCGCCGTGCGCCCCAATGTGGCACTCCAGGTGATGCCCATGAGCCGGGCCGGACACGCGGGCCTGGCAGGCCCCATGACGGTCATCGAGACACCGGAAGAAGTCACCTTGGCCTACCTGGAGGGCCAGGGCAACAGCCACCTCGTCTCCAAGCCGGACGAGGTAGGGGTACTGTCGCGCCGCTATGCGATGATCCGAACGCAGGCCCTCGATCCCGAGGAGTCCGTTCGTCTCATCGAGCAGTTGGCAGGTGAACTGTGAGCAACCTGACCTGGTTCAAGAGCAGTTACAGCGACAACACGGGCGGCGAATGCCTCGAAGCCGCCTTCACCTGGCTCAAGAGCAGCTACAGCGACTCCAGCGGCGGTGAATGCCTCGAAGTCGCCTCCACCACCCACATACACATCCGCGACTCCAAAACCCCGTACCACCCCCACCTCACCGTCTCCCCCGCCGCATGGGCCGACTTCCTCGCCCTCGCATCCGGAAACTCGCGTCACTGAGGGCCTTGCCCCACCGGAGGGTCAAAGGATGGCCAGACGTTGGCCAAACGGCCGTATGGGTTGCGCATGCAACCCCAAGTCCGGCCTGACATAGCCGGATTTGATCCCGCGGCCGCTCGCTACTGTGGCGACGCTCAATCGGTCGCAGCCGGGAGGAGAACGGGGTGGAGGCGCCGATACCGTCGCGCATCCTCGACTATGTCGAGCCGGAGCCGCAGACGGCTTCGTCCCAGGGGGCACAGTCCCCTCGTTCACGTCTTCTCGACTACGTCGCGGCGGCGCCGCCCGCAGAACCGGTCACGGACGGCAGACCGGGGCCCAAGCCCGGCGTTCCCCCGTACCACACACCCGTGTTCGTCCCGGCCCATCCCCGCTACGCCGACACCACGGACGCCGAGGGCCGCCCCGCCCGGGTGGCGTTCATCGCGTACGAGCTGTACGCCCATCCCTCGGGCGGCACCGTGGCCTTCGCCTTCACGGAGCTCGGCAGGCTGGTGGACGCGCTGGGTGACGCCCAGCCGTGGATCGCCGTGTCGATCGGCTCCCTGGCCCAGGGCATGCGCGAGCACGGCGCCACCGTCGTCCTCGATCCGCGACTCGCCCCGGGGCAGCACAACTGGCGGCCGGAGGATCTGGCTGCCTTCGCACGGGAGGTGCGCTGATGTCCGTCGACTTCAAGGCCGTCCTGGGCGACCTCACCTCGATGTCCAAGACCTTCCACGACCAGGCCCGCGCCTACCGGGAGCTGGAGCCCTTCGTCACCCCGGCCTTTGCCAGCGGTGGCGACGCCGGGCTGGACGCCGCCATCAGGGAGGTCGGCCACCTCATCGCGGCCCTGCACTGCGGTTTCGCCGACCGGCTGGACGACCACGGCGACCGGGTCGCGAAGGCCCGTGACTCCTTCCACCGGCACGACGTGGACGTGCACGGCCTGTTCGAGGACCTGAAGTTGGAGAAGGGCCAGTGAGCGACAGCTGGGTCGGCGGCGACATCGGCGGACTGCGCACGATGGCCGACGCCTACAAGAACGCGAAGCCGAAGCTCGAGGAGGCGGTCCATCCCGTCAGCACCGCCGTCGAGCAACTGGTGCAGGATACGCACTGGAAGGGTGACGCCGCAGACACCTTCCGCGCCCAGTGGAGCGAGGACGCGATGACGGCCGGCGCCTTCGCCAGCCTCGTACAG
Organism: Streptomyces sp. NPDC046197; assembly: GCF_040646295.1. NCBI lineage: Bacteria > Bacillati > Actinomycetota > Actinomycetes > Kitasatosporales > Streptomycetaceae > Streptomyces > Streptomyces sp. NPDC046197. The sequence continues at coordinate 86,822 of NZ_JBEYZY010000005.1, forward strand.
GAGGCGGGTAAGATCCTGGGCGACCTCGTCGACGCGCTCTCCGGCTGCGAGACAGCTCTGCAGAACGCCGAGCACATAGCCACGCGCAAGGGCGTCCCGATGGGCGACAAGGGCGTGCCGCTGCAGATGGTCACGGCGAACCCGCCCAGCGCGGACGACCAGAAGACGATCTCGGCGATGACCGAGTACACCAAGGTCCGCGACGAGATCCTGCACACCGCGCAGCACGCGCGGCTGTTGGCGGCGGACAAGTTGCGGGGGCTGTACGCCCAGGTCACCGATCCGGCGAGCCCCGGTGACAAGATCACGCTCGCCGACTATCTGCGCGGCCTGTACGCCTACGACGCCGAGGACGCCCGCGCGGGCGGCGCGAAGGCCCGCACGGAGATCGACTCCGCCAAGGCCGAGGAGCGGGCCGCCAAGAAGGAACTCAGGGCGGAGCGAAGGGCGTTCCAGAAGGCGGGTCAGGCACTGCCCAAGGACCTGCCCGCCAAGGGCGCCTATGCCGACGCGGTCGCCAAGGTCAAGTCGCTTGAGGACGACATCGCCCGCGCCGACCACGGCAGCACCAAGCTGCCGTACGACCGGGTCCTCAACGTCAAGCTGGCCGATGCCGCGGAAGCGCTGCGCGCGGGCGAGAGCCTGGACAAGGTCCCGGACTTCCTCAAGGAGATCCCGGTCCTGGATGTCGCTGCTGCTGGTGCCTGCGGGCTGCTGGAAGCGTCGGCCGACCATGACGAGGGCTGGTCCTGGCAGCATGCCGTGGCCGTCGACGGCGGCGCCAACCTCGCCGGTCTCGCCGCTGGAACGGGGATCACCGCTGTTGCGGTCGCCCTCGCGCCGTTCGACGTGCCCGCCCTGGTGGTGGCCGGAGTCGGCGGGGCCGTGGTGGTGGGTGCGACCGCCGTGATCGACCATGCCTTCCACGAGCACTGGAGCGAGGACATCCACGACCACGGCGTGGTCGGTGGTGTACTGCACGGCACCGGGCACGTTCTCTCCCAGACCGGCGACGACTTCGTACGACTGAAGGATGACGTCTGGCATGGCATCAAGAGCATCTTCTGACGTTCCGGTCTCCGGGTCCCCGGTCCAGATCCCGTCGCTGCCCGGACTGGGCACCACCTGGTACGAGCGTGGCGCGCGCTACTGGCTGCGTCGTGCTCTCGGCGCAGCCGTCTGGCTCATCGTGCTGGCGTTCGCCTGCTACATCGTGATCGACCTCTACCTCGGGGCACCCCGCAGCGACATGCCGCAGCCGCTGCGAACCGTCTGGGACTGGGCGCAGGTGGTCGCGTCCTGCGTGGCCGTGGTCTGGGGATGGGTGGTGCAGCGCCGGGGTCATCGCAAGAAGCTGCTGGACCCGCCCACTCCGGCCCAGGCCCGTGCGGGCAAGCGCGACCAGTCCCGCCGCACCCCGGGGCTGGTGGTCGCCGGCCGCTTTCTCGTACTGATCGCGGCCCCCGTTCTCCCGGCGTTCATGGCCTTCGCCGTCGGCTGGCTCGTCGCCGCCTTCACCGTCCGCGAGTACCCCAGCGAGGTCGGCGCCCGGCGCTGGCTGCAGCAACGATGACCTCCGCCAAGGCCTCGCGACCATCTCCCACGGGACAAACACTGCCGTCGGCGCGCACCACCGGCCGGCGGTCCGGGGCCCGCTTCGGTGGTGTGGTGTTCCTGATCGTCGGTCTGGTGTGCCTCGGCGTCGGAGGCCGCGACTTCGCCTATGCCGCCCGGCTGGCCGGGACTCCGGGCACGTTCAAGGTGGAGTTCGCCGACCGGGTCGCGGACAACGGCCGGGGCAGCAACAGCTTTCACACGGTCTGGCACGGCACCTTCCGGTCGGCCGACGGGAGAACGACGGACACCAGGGCCACGCTCGAGGACGAGGCCGACGGGCATGGCTTCGGTGTGTCGATACCGGTCACCCGGGCCGAGGCCGACACGTACTACACCGCGCGGCCCGACTACGCCCTCGGCTGGCTGTGTCTGTGCCTGGCCGGAGGGTGCCTCGTGGCGTGTGTCCTTCCCCCGGTCCGCTTCGGCCGGCCGTTTCGCCGCGCGGACCCCGGCAACCCGGCATGGGTCCGGGCGTCCCTGCTGACCGCCTGGGGGTGCCTGATCACGTCCGGGACAGCAGGTCTCGCCGCGCTCGTGGTGTCCTGACCCCCGGGCGGCTCGAACGCCCCGAGGACGGCGTCAGCGACGTCACCGCCACCCCGCCCACCAGCAAGGCCGCCGCGCACCACCGCAGCGCGGTCACCGACTCGCCCAGGAACAGGGCCGCCGACGACATCCCGAACACCGGGACCAGGAGCGAGAAGGGGGCGACCGTGGAGGCGGCGTGGCGGCGCAGGAGCCAGCCCCAGGCGCCGAAGCCGAACACCGTGGTGATCCAGGCGACGTACAGGACGGTGCCCGCGCCCTGCCAGTCCAGGGCGCGCAGCGCGGCCAGGTCGCGGGTGGGGCCCTCCGTCAGGAGGGACAGGGCGAGCAGCGGCAGGACCGGAACCGTGCTCACCCACACCATGAAGTTCAGCGCGTCCGGTGGTGCCGCCCTGCGGGTCAGCACGTTCGACGCACCCCAGCAGGCCGCCGCCGCGACGACGAGCGCGAAGGCGCCCAGCGGACCGGCCGACCCCTCGTCGACGGCCGCCACGCCGATCCCGGCGAGCGCGACGCCCATGCCCAGCAGCCGTACCCCGGACGGCCGTTCGCCGAGTACCAGGGCGGCGAAGAGGGTCGTGAACACCGCCTGGATCTGAAGCACCAGCGAGGACAGTCCGGCCGGCATGCCCGCGCCCATTCCCACGAACAGCAGGCCGAACTTGGCGACCCCGAGGACCAGGCCCACCGCCACGATCCACCTCCAGGCCACTTTGGGACGGCCCACGAGGAAGACGGCGGGCAGCGCGGCGGCCAGGAAGCGCAGGGCCGAGAACAGCAGCGGCGGGAAGTGGCCGAGGCCGACCTCGATGACGGTGAAGTTCACGCCCCAGACGGCGGCGACGAGGACGGCGAGACAGAGATGTGCGGGTCGCATGCGTAGAGGATCACTTCCCCGGACCGTGAAGCACCAGCGATGATTTGTGCACGGTTGGATGAAGCACCACTAACCAGTGATCACCTCGGGAGGACCAGTGCTCGATCTTCAGCGCCTGCGCGCCCTGCACGCCGTGTCGGTGCACGGCAGCGTCGGAGCGGCCGCCGCCGCGCTCGGGTACACCTCCTCGGCCGTGTCGCAGCAGATCGCCAAGCTGGAGCGGGAGACCAGGACCGTACTCCTGGAACGTGAGGGGCGAGGGGTGCGGCTCACCGACGAGGCGTGGCAACTGGCCGGCACGGCGCAGAAGTTGCTGGCGATCGTGGAACGCGCGGAAACCGAGCTGGAGGAGCGGCGCGGCCGCCCGGCCGGGCGGCTGACCGTGGCCGCGTTCCCGTCGGCGGCACGGGGGCTGCTGCCGCCCGTCCTCGCCGACCTGGCCCGGCGCCACCCCGGCCTCGACGCCCGGCTCAGCGAGGTGGACCCGCACCTGTCCGTCGATCTCGTCGCCAAGGGCGCCGTCGACCTCGCGGTGGCGCACGACTGGGACATCGCGCCGCTGCCCGCGCCCGAGGGAGTGGAGCAGGCGGTCATCGGGGAAGACCTGTGCGACCTGCTCGTGCCCGCGGGCCACCGGTTCGCGGGCCGGACGGCGGTGCGGCGGTCGGAGCTCGGCGGCGAGCGGTGGGTGTGCCAGCCGCCGGGGCGGGTCTGCCACGACTGGCTGCTGCGCACCCTGCGCGCCGCCGGCCACGAGCCGGACGTCGTCCACCAGGCCGAGGAGAACCCCACGCTCGTCGCCCTGGTCGCCGCGGGTCTCGGTGTCGCGCTGATCCCGCGCCTGGGCCGCGGCCCGCTCCCCGAGCAGGTCGCCGAGGTGCCGCTGGACCCCATGCCCGTACGGCGGCTCTACGCGCTGTGGCGTACCGGGGCCGCGCGCCGCCCGGCGATCGCGGAGACGGTGCGCACCCTGCAGGAGCACTGGCCGAGGGCATCGTCCCCCGGGCCTCGTTGAGCACAGGGGTGCCAACCCGCACCGGCTTCCGGCACATCCGCGCCGCGCGGGGAACCCCCGCCCCACCGCACGCGTCCAACGCGCAGGCTGCCGGATGAGTCTGCGCGGTGCGGTGTCGGCCCTCGCTGCTGGCTGCGATCGCTGACCACCCTCTCCGCCGTACCGCGGCCGGCAGCACGCCGCCATCGGCGCGCCCCCCTCCAACAGCGCCGGTGGCGGCCCCTGCCGCTGTACCGTGCGTTCCCTTGACTGGCAGAAACTTCCCGGATATTGGTGACTCCTCGGAAGTTTCCTTCAGTGACACTCCAGCGGATCCCCTCCGGAAGGAGCGCACGTGCACGACACCGGCACGGGAAGCACCGGAAACACCGCAGGCCCCTCCAGACGTACCGTCCTGACCGCGACCGCGGGCCTCACCACGGCCCTGACGATGGGCAGCACTGCCCACGCCGTCGCCCACGACGACAGCAGGCTCCGTGGCCTCATCTCCCGGATGGAGCTGGAGGAGAAGGTCGGCCAGCTGTTCGTGATGCGGGTCTACGGTCACTCCGCCACCGACCCCGACCAGGCCGACGTCGACGCCAACCTCAGGGAGATCGGCGTCCGCACGGCCGCCGAGCTGATCGCCAGGTACCGCGTCGGCGGCATCATCTACTTCACCTGGACCCACAACACCCGCGACCCGCACCAGATCGCCGACCTGTCCAACGGTATCCAGAAGGCGTCACTCGGCCGGCCCCGCGGCCTGCCGGTCCTCATCGCCACCGACCAGGAGCACGGGATCGTCTGCCGGGTCGGCAAACCGGCCACGCTCTTCCCCGGCGCGATGGCGATCGGCGCCGGCGGCTCCCGCGCCGACGCCCGCACCCTCGGCCGTATCTCGGGCGCCGAGCTGCGCGCGATCGGCATCAACCAGGACTACTCCCCCGACGCCGACGTGAACGTCAACCCCGCCAACCCGGTCATCGGCGTGCGCTCCTTCGGCGCCGACCCCGACGCGGTGGCGGAACTGGTCGACGCCGAGGTGAAGGGGTATCAGGCGGCCCGGGTGGCGGCGACCGCCAAGCACTTCCCCGGGCACGGGGACACCGCGGTCGACAGCCACTACGGCTTCCCGGTCATCACCCACAGCCGCGAGCTGTGGGAGAAGCTGGACGCCGTGCCGTTCCGGGCCGCGATCGGGGCCGGGATCGACTCGATCATGACCGCGCACATCCAGTTCCCGGCGCTCGACGGCTCCGGCGACCCGGCCACCCTCTCCCACCCGATCGTCACCGGCATCCTGCGCGGGGAGCTCGGTTACGACGGAGTGGTGATCACCGACTCCCTCGGCATGGCGGGGGTGCGCACCAAGTACGGCGACGACCGGGTGCCGGTGCTCGCCCTGAAGGCGGGCGTGGACCAGTTGCTCGACCCGCCCTCCCTGGAGATCGCCTGGAACGCGGTGCTGAAGGCCGTAGGGGACGGGGAGCTGACCGAGGCCCGGCTCGACGAATCGATCCTGCGCATCCTGCGCCTGAAGGCGCGGCTGGGACTGTTCGAGGAACCCTGTGTCAGCGGGGCCGGCGTGGACCGGACGGTCGGCACCCCGGAGCACCTGGCCGCGGCCGACCGCATCGCCGAGCGCACGACGACGCTGCTGGTCAACGAGGACCGTCTGCTTCCGCTGTCCCCCCGCACGCACACCAGGCTCCTCGTGGTCGGCGCCGATCCCGCCTCCCCGTCGGGGACCACGGGCCCGCCCACCGGCGTGCTCGCCGCCGCCCTGACCGAGCTGGGCTTCACGGCGACGGCCCTGTCCACGGGCACCACCCCGTCGGCGGCGGCCATCGCCAAGGCGGTGACGGCGGCCCAGGACGCCGACGCGGTGGTGGTCGGGACGTACAACGTCACGGCGGGCAGTTCCCAGACGACGCTGGTGGAACGCCTCCTGGCGACCGGCCGCCCGGTGGTGGCGGTCGCCGTCAGGAACCCGTACGACGTGGCACAACTGCCTCCGGTGCGCGCCTTCCTGGCGGCGTACTCATGGACCGACGTGGAGCTGCGCGCGGCGGCACGGGTGATCGCCGGCCGGGTGCGGCCGCGCGGGCACCTGCCGGTGCCGGTGCAGCGCGCGGACGATCCGGCGCAGGTGCTGTATCCCATCGGGTACGGCCTGTCCTACTAGCCGGGCTCTCGCATCGGGCGTACGCGACGTACGCCGCGCACCCGGCGCACTCCCCCGAAAGGGCCCGAAACACCCCGCACATCTGGCGTGGCCCCGCTGCGGCGGGCCACGCTGGGCGGGGGTGGACCGGGGGGATGGCAATGCGCAGGAGATGGTCCGTGGCGGTGGGGTTCGCCCTGCCGACGCTGCTCGGAGCCCTGTTGACGGGCTGCCAACAGGCGGCCGGCTCCGACCCGCAGGGCAGCCGGCCGAGCCGTACGTCGACGCCGATGCGGCCCTCCGGCTACGGCGCGGAGTTCCTCGCGGTGGACGAGTGCAGCTCCTTCGGCACGACCAGCTTCACCGAGGTGCCCTGCTCCGGCGAACGGGCCGCGGCACGCGTGATCGCCCGGTACGACGGCAAGATGAGCGACGGACCGCCGTGCCCGGCCACCACCGACTTCGTGCTCCACATCAGCGCCCAGCGGCCGTCCTCGGACGACAACGGCGACGGCGCGATCCCGCAGGGCTACGCCTGCATGCGCAACCTCGAACCGCCGCACCCCGGCGACCCGGGCGGCGGGGGCGGCCCCCGCACCATCGTCGGCGACTGCGTCTACGGCGCGGGCCGCGGCGAGGTGCGGGAGACGCGGTGCGACGGAACGGGGAAGCGGAAGCCGGAGTACAAGGTGACGAAGGCGGTGGACGCCCGCGCCCAGTGCCCGTCGTCCACGGCCCTGTACGTCCAGCTGGGCGGCAAGGACCCGGTGGGGTGCGCCCGGAAGCTGTGACCCGGGCACACCCCGCAGAGGGTGTCAGGGCCTGAGCGCGGGCTCACGCTCCACGTCGCGCCTGTCCAGCCGCGCGTCGTACCCTGCCAGCGGCCTGGCCGCCGACGGGTTGGCCTGCACCGCCGCGGAAGCGACACCGGCCCACTGCAGGATCCTCGCCGTGGCGAGCGCCTTCTCGTCCGGCACCAGACCGGCGACGTTCGCGCCGTGGTTCAGGCCGGGCGCCGTGAAGACGTAGGAGTCGCATGCCCCGTGACCGAGCCGGAACCGCTCCGAGCCCCACGGGTCGTTCTGCCCGTAGACGAAGAGCATGTGCTGCGCGTGGTGGCGTACCCAGCCGTCCACGTCCCGCATCGCCCACGGCTGGAACCGCATCGGGATCGACCGCGGCACGAAGTTGCGCGGCGGCTGGTAGCCGTAGCGGATCAGCTTCTTCTCGATGGACGGGAAGTGGATGGTCGGCGAGCCCAGCTGCGTGCCCGCCTGGTAGTAGTACGGCGTGAACTGCGCCAGGCCCTGGTCGGTGTACGCGGAGAACCCGGAGATGGTGTCGACGGAGTCCCAGATCTCCTGGTCGGTGGCGTTCTTGGCGTCCGCCGGGATCGTGTCGCAGTCCTTCAGCAGGCTGTACTGCCAAAAGCCCCAGACGTAGTCCAGGACGACGGCCTCGTAGGCCTTGTCCAGGCTGCCGACGGTGGTGAAGGTGTAGCCGTTGTCGGCGGCATACTGCGCGTACTTCCTCTCCAGCGGCTCCCGGCGCACCAGCGCCTCCCGCTGCACCGCGTTCAGCCGGTCCCGGCACTCCTTGGTGCCGACGGTGGCGAAGAAGCGGTCGTAGGCGGAGTCCTCGTCGTTGACGACGTCGTTGGGGGCGACGTAGGCGACGACTCCGTCCATGTCCCGGGGGAAGAAACGCTCGTAGTACGTCGCGGTCATCCCGCCCTTGGAACCGCCGGTGGCGAGCCACTTCTTCGGGTAGACCGGCCGCAGCGCCTCGAAGACGCGGTGCTGGTCGGCGGCCGCCTGCCAAATGTCGAGCTTCGACCAGTCGGCCGGGTCGGGCCGGGACGGGGTGAAGAAGCGGTACTCCAGGGAGACCTGGTTGCCGTCCACGATCTGGGTCGGCTCACGGCGGCTCGGGGTCGTGGAGACGTTGTAGCCGCTGGTGTAGAAGACCGTGGGGCGGTCGACTCCCTTGTGCAGCACGGTGATCCGCTGCTGGAACGTGCCCTTGGACGGGTGCCGGTGGTCGACCGGCTGGGTGTAGTTCAGGACGAAGTAGCGGTAGCCGGGATACGGCTTCTCCTCGATCAGGCTCATGCCCGGGATGGCCAGGAGCCGGTCCTTGATGTCGGTGTCGGCGGTGCTTGCGGTGCTTGCGGTGCCGTTGCCGGCCTCCGGCTGGGCGGCGGTGGCCGCCCCCGCCGTGCCCAGCGTGCCCATCAGCACCGTGAGCGTGAGCAGCCATCTGAGCGCCTTGCGCATGCACACTCCCCTGTGAGACAGATGTGCGCCGGAAGCTACCGGAGCAACTCACCGGGACACCAGGGGAGTTGGCGACAACGTTGGCAGAGGTCAGTGGTTCAGCACAGAATCCAGCCGCTGTTGACCGACTTGTTCCCGACCGAACCGCTCACCCGCACACACCGGTGGCCCGCGTGCACCGTCACCGGGCCCGCGTGCCAGGAGAAGCGCCCCTGGTCGGTGACCGGACGGCTGCCGCGCGCCTGCACGGTGACGGACATCGACTGCCGGGGGCCGGGGTTGTTGGGGTACGTGATGGCGCAGACGTAGCCGTCGTTCCGGTAGACGCTGACCGCACCGGCGGAGAACGAGAGGGTCTTCACCCTGCGGCCGGCACAGAAGTCGGATGCGGCCTGCGCGGTGCCGGGCGCGGCGAGCGCGAAGAGCCCGGACGCAATCAGTACGGTCGTGCCGAGCGCCACCCACCGACGTATCGCACCACTGTCCACAGTCGTCCTCCCCTGGCCGCAGCACATCAGCGTACTGGTGTACGGACGCAGGACGTACGTCGGATGGTTGCGTGACGCGCGTCAGCGGGACGCGCTGACCGGTTCCCCGGGCTCGGGCGCGCCCACGAAGGTCCGCCACAGCTGCGCGTACCGCCCGCCCAGGGCCAGCAGTTCCTCGTGCGTGCCGTCCTCGGCGACCCGGCCGTGGTCCATCACCACCACCCGGTCGGCTCGGGCGGCGGTGGTCAGGCGGTGGGCGACCACCAGGGTCGTACGGCGTCCGGCGAGACGGTCGGTGGCCTGGTTGACCTGGGCCTCGGTCGCCAGGTCGAGGGCGGCCGTCGCCTCGTCGAGGAGCAGGACGTCGGGGTCGACGAGTTCGGCGCGGGCCAGCGCGATGAGCTGGCGCTGACCGGCGGACAGGTTCCGGCCGCGCTCGGCGACCTCGTGCAGATAGCCGCCCTCCAGCGTGGCGATCATCTCGTGCGCGCCCACCGCCCGCGCCGCGGCCTCGACCTGGGCGTCGGTGGCGTCGGGGCGGCCGTAGGCGATGGCGTCGCGGACGGTGCCCTGGAAGAGGTACGCCTCCTGCGGTACGACACCCAGACGGTGGCGGTACGAGGTCAGGTCCAGCGCCCGCAGATCCGCGCCGTCGACGGTCACCCGCCCGGCGGTCGGGTCGTAGAAGCGGGCCACCAGCTTCACCAGGGTCGACTTGCCCGCGCCGGTCTCGCCGACGAAGGCGACCGTCTGGCCGGCGGGGATGCGCAGGTCGATCCCGGTCAGCGCCGCCTCGCCCGCCTTGTCGGCCCCATAGGCGAAGTGCACGTCCTCGAAGGCGATCTCGCCGCGCAGGGAGAGGACTTCGAGGGGCTCGTCGGCGGACCTGGTGGACGTCGGTTCCTGGAGCAGCTCCTGGATGCGGCCCAGGGAGACGGTCGCCTGCTGGTAGCCGTCGAAGACCTGGGAGAGCTGCTGGACCGGCGCGAAGAACAGGTCGATGTACAGCAGGTAGGCCACCAGGGCGCCCGTGGTGAGGGTCGCCGCCTCGACCCGGCCGGCGCCCGTCACCAGCACCGCGGCCACGGCGACCGAGGACAGGAACTGTACGAAGGGGAAGTAGACCGATATGAGCCACTGCCCGCGGATCCGGGCCTGGCGGTAGCTGTCGCTGCGCTCGGCGAAGCGCCGCCCGCCGTCCCGCTCGCGCCGGAAGGCCTGCACGATGCGCAGCCCCGAAACCGACTCCTGCAGATCGGCGTTGACCACCGACACCCGCTCGCGGGCGAGTTGGTAGGCCTTCACACTCGCCCGGCGGAAGAAGAAGGTGGCGACGAACAGCGGCGGCAGCGTCGCGAAGACGACCAGCGCCAGCTGGAGGTCGATGACCAGCAGGGCGGCCATGATGCCGAAGAAGGTGACCACCGACACGAACGCGGTGACCAGGCCCGTCTGCAGGAACGTCGACAGGGCGTCGACGTCGGTGGTCATCCTGGTCATGATCCGCCCGGTCAGCTCGCGCTCGTAGTAGTCGAGCCCGAGCCGCTGGAGCTGGGCGAAGATCTTCAGACGCAGGGAGTACAGGACGCGCTCACCGGTGCGTCCGGTCATCCGCATCTCGCCGATCTGCGCCGCCCACTGCAGCAGGACGGCGATCAGGGCGAGCAGCGAGGCCGACCAGACGGCGCCGACGGCGAGCCGGTTGACGCCCTGGTCGATGCCGTGCCGGATCATGATCGGCAGCAGCAGGCCCATGCCGGCGTCCACGGCGACCAGGAGCAGGCTGACCAGCAGCGGGAGCCCGAAGCCGTGCAGCAGCCGGCGCAGGCCGTAGGAGTGCTCGGGCCGGACCGCCCGTGCCTCGTCGATGTCCGGTGTGTCGGTCGCGGGCGGCAGCGCCTCGACCTGGGCGAGGAGCTGCGGGGTGGCGGGCATGCCGTCCATCGCCGCGTCCCTGGGCTCGCGCTCCCCCGCCCACAGCGTGGGCGTGATCCCGCGCTCGGCGTCGAACTCGGCGTCCAGTTCCTCCCGTACGGAGATGTCCTCCCGTGGCGCGGCGGGCTGGGCGTGGCCCGGGGAGACCCAGCCGAGCTCGTCGGGGTCGGTGAGCAGACGGCGGTAGAGGGCGCACCGCTCCTGGAGCTCTTCGTGGGTGCCGATGTCGGCGAGGCGGCCGCCGTCGAGGACGGCGATGCGGTCGGCGAGGTTCAGGGTGGACCGGCGGTGGGCGATGAGCAGGGTGGTCCGGCCCTGCATGACCTGCTTGAGCGCCTCGTGTATCTCGTGCTCGACCCGGGCGTCCACGGCGGAGGTGGCGTCGTCGAGGACGAGCAGGCGGGGGTCGGTGAGGATGGCGCGGGCGAGTGCGACGCGCTGGCGCTGGCCGCCGGAGAGGGTGAGACCCTGCTCGCCGACCTTGGTGTCGTAGCCGTCGGGCAGCTCGGCGACGAACCGGTCGGCCTGCGCGGCCCGGGCGGCCCGCTCGACCTCCTCCTGGGTGGCGTCGGGGCGGCCGTAGGCGATGTTGTTGCGGACGGTGTCGGAGAACAGGAAGGAGTCCTCCGGTACCAGGCCGATCGCGGCCCGGAGCGAGTCCAGGGTCAGCTCGCGCACGTCGTGGCCGCCGACGAGGACGGCGCCGTGGGTGACGTCGTAGAAGCGCGGCAGGAGCAGGGAGACGGTGGACTTGCCGGAGCCGGAGGAGCCGACCACGGCCAGGGTCTCGCCGGGGCGTATCTCGAAGGACAGGCCCTGCAGGACCGGGCCGGTTTTCGACGTTCCGGCGTAGCCGAAGGAGACGTCGTCGAACTCCACGGTCGCGGGCGCGTCGGGGGGGAGCTCCTTGGTGCCGCCGGTCAGCGTGGGCTCGGTGTCGATCAGCTCCAGGACGCGTTCGGTGCCCGCGCGGGCCTGCTGGCCGACGGTGAGCACCACGGCGAGCATGCGGACCGGTCCGACGAGTTGGGCGAGGTAGGTGGAGAAGGCGACGAAGGTGCCGAGGGTGATGTGGCCCTGGACGGCCAGCCAGCCGCCGACGGCCAGCATGGCCACCTGGCCGAGGGCGGGGACGGCCTGGAGGGCCGGGGTGAACCTGGCGTTCAGCCTTATGGTGCGCAGCCGCCCGGCGAACAGACGGCGGCCGACCTCCCGCAGCTTCCCGGTCTCCTGGTCCTCCTGCCCGAAGCCCTTGACCACGCGTACGCCGGTGACGGCGCCGTCGACCACACCCGCGACCGCCGCGGCCTGTGCCTGGGCGTACCAGGTGGCGGGATGCAGCCGGGAGCGGCTGCGCTTGGCTATCCAGCCGAGGGCGGGGGCGACGGCGAGGGCTACCAGGGTCAGCGGCAGCGACAGCCAGGCCATGATCACCAGGGAGATCAGGAAGAGCAGGACGTTGCCGATGGTCATCGGCAGCATGAAGAGCAGGCCCTGGATCAGCTGCAGGTCGCTGGTGGCGCGGCCGACCACCTGCCCGGTGGACAGCTCGTCCTGGCGGCGGCCGTCGAGGCGGGTGAGCGTCTCGTACATCTCCGTCCGCAGGTCGTGCTGGACGTCGAGGGCGAGGCGGCCGCCGTAGTAGCGGCGGATGAAGGTCAGGACGTAGACGAGGAGCGCGGCGCCGATCAGGGCGCCGGCCCAGGGGCCCATCGGACGGCTGTGCGCGCCGATCACGTCGTCGATGATCACCTTGGTGATCAGCGGGACCAGCGCCATGACGGCCATGCCGGCCAGGGAGGAGCCGAGGGCGAGGACGACGTCCTTCGGGTAGCGCCATGCGTACGAGACGAGCCTGTGTGCCCAGCCTCGTGCTTCCCCCGGATGCGCTGCCACGTCGGTGCCCTCCTGCAGACCTGATCTACCCGTAGGCACCAACGCCGGCAGCTGCGGATTTCATCCCCCCGTCACATTCGCGGACGGGTGGTGCGCGCCACTCGAGGACGGCTCGGGCGCGCACCCGCGCACCTGCTCGGGCACGTCGTGCTCAGGCGCGCACCCGCAGGAAGTAGAACCGTGTCGTCTGCGCCGCGTTCTGGTTGTCGTCGCTGACCAGGAGCACCTTCAGGCGGCCCCGCGGATCGCGGCCCGTGATCGTCATGCCCTCGATGTTGTCGAGGAGCGGGTTGGACTGGGGCTGCCTGGCGGTGGCGCCGAGGGACGGGCAGGAGGCGATGTCGGTCAGCAGTGTCTTCGTGACCGTCCGTACGCCGTCCTGGTGGCCGGTGAGGTTCGCGATGCCGCTCGTGTCGGTGGCGTGCCGGGGGTCGGCCAGATAGAGGCGGACCGTGTTGCCGACGCCGGGGGTGAAACCGCGCTCCAGGACGAGCAGACGGCCGTCGGGGGTCGCCCGGACCTCGGGTACGCCCAGACCGGGGTCGGTCCGGTAGGCGTACTGGGCGGCCAGCCGGAAGTGGTCGTCCTTCGACCGCCGCCAGGTCTGGAAGCGCACGATGCCCGTCGCGTCACCGGCGATCGCGTACTCCATCGACGCGAGCAGGACGTGGCCGCCGGGCAGCAGGGTCAGGCCCTCGAAGGTCTGGTTGGGGGTGGCGCGGCCGGCCGGGGCGACCCTCAGCGCGTCCGGCACGGGGAGGCGGTCGAGGATGCGGCCGTCGCCGGAGTAGCGCCGCACGGACGGCTCGGTCTCGGAGGTAACCAGCCGGGTGCCGATGGGGGTCCTCCCGCTCGGGCGGAGCCGGGAGTCGGGGAGGTCGACGGCCAGGCCCTCGGAGTCGAGCGCGGCCCCGCTTTCGTCGGCGAGCCGGACGACACCGGTCGGCTTCAGGGTGCGGCGGTCCAGTGTGAACAGCAACGAGCGGTCGGACAGCCCCTCGATGGAGCCGTCCCGGTCCACCGCGAGCGCGGAGAGGTTGCCGACGAAGGTCCCCCGGTACGTCGTCTTGTCCAGCGCGTCGGAGAAGCGGTCCAGGGACACGGACGGCGAACAGGCATGGGACCCGGGGGCGTTGGCGGCGGCCGGCCCGGCGGTGAGGCAGGTGGCCGCCGCCAGGCCGGCGGTGAGGGTCGCGAGTACGGTTCTCAGGCGCATGGGCGTCACCGTAGGGCGCGTGGGTGACCCCGGGGAGACCTCTCCGTGAAGCGTCAGCCGCTCGGCGGCACCGCCACGAACGCCTCCTGGGGTGCGCTGGTCGGCGTGTAGCGCACCGCGTTCGTCGCCGTGGGGACGAGGTCCTTGTGGATGACCCTCGCGATGTTCTGGATGGTGGTGACGCCGTAGTCCATGGTGCCGTTGTCCTGCGTCAGCACCGTGATCATGTAGTCGTGGCCCGCGCCGTCGAAGGTGCCGACGCTGTGCACCCGCCAGCCGTGCGTGGCGCGCTCCAGCCAGCCGTTCTTGACGTGCACGGCGACCGAGGACGGGGCCCCGGCGGGCGTGCCCCAGCGCTGCGCGGAGACGACCTGGCCCATCAGCTTGAGAATGTAGGCACGGGAGTTGTCGCTCAGCACCGCGTTCTTCGCCGTGATGAGACCGAGCAGCTTCTGCTCGTCGCGCACGGTGATCTGGGTCAGGCCCCAGTAGCCGTTCGCGCCCGGCTTGGTCTGGGTCATGCCGGCGGCGGTGAGGAAGCCCTGCACCTTCGTCACGCCCAGCTGCGTCCACAGACTGGTGGTCGCGTTGTTGTCGGACTGGGTGATCATGGCTTTGGCGAGCGTGGCCTCGCGGTCGGTGAGGTAGCGGTTGTGCTTCTTGGCGTCCCACAGCAGCGTGGCCAGGACGGTCACCTTGACCACGCTGGCGGAGTCGTAGGCGGTCGACTCGCCGAGCGTGCAGGTGGTGTTCGTGCTGCGGTCGCGCAGGCCGACGGCGATCGTGCCCTTGCGGGCCGCCACGGCCGCGGTGATGTCGTTCTGCAGCTTGGCGGCCAGACCCGCCTGGCCGGAGGTGCAGCTGACCGTCGGGGCGGTGGCCGCGGCGGGCGTGGCGGCGGCCGCACAGGGGACGAGCATCCCGGCACCGGCGGCCACCGCGAGCGCTCTGGCGCGTCGGGATATCCAGTGAGTCATGCCCGATTGACGCACGGGTTGCGGCGAATGGTTGTACGGGTGCCGCAGGGTTTGACGAGTCGTTATCCATGCCGTCGACGGCCCGCCGTGCCCGCCGGCGCATCCCCGGTCGAACGACCCGTGTCCGGCGTCCGCTCAGCTCAGATGCGTCGGTGCGAACATCCGCAGGACCGCCGGGAGGACGACCACCGACGGGCCCGGCTCCGCCAGGGCCTTCGCCAGGTCGGTGGCCAGGGTCCCGGGCGTCGTGCGGACGCCCGGGACGCCGAAGGACTCGGCCAGGGCCACGTAGTCCGGGCGGTTCAGCTCCGTCGCCGTGGGCTGTCCGAAGGTGTCGGTCATGTACTCGCGGAGGATGCCGTAGCCGCCGTCGTCGACGATCAGCCAGGTGACGTCGAGGTCGTACTGCCGGGCCGTCGCCAGCTCGGAGATGGAGTACAGGGCCCCTCCGTCGCCCGAGACCGCCAGCACCGGGCGCGTGGGGTCCGCGGCCGCCGCGCCCAGCGCCGCCGGGAAGCCGTAGCCGAGGCCGCCGGCGCCCTGGGCCGAGTGCATCGTGTTGGCGGCCTTCGGGTCGAAGGCCGACCAGGCCCAGTAGGCCAGGATCGTCATGTCCCAGAAGGACGGGGAGTCGGCGGGCAGGGCGCGGCGGACCGAGGCCAGCACGTCCTGCTCCAGGGTGAGTTCCTGGGCGGCGATCCGGTCGTGGACCTTGGCCAGCACCTCCCGTACCCGGTCCTCGGCGCCGCGGTCCGCGCGTTCCTCCGTCGTCTCCAGCAGCGCCTGCAGCGCCAGGCGGGCGTCCGCGTGGATGCCGAGCGCCGGGTGGTTGGACTCCAGCTTGCCGAGGTCGGCCTCGATCTGGATCACGCGGCCTCGCGGCTTGAACGTGTGGTAGTTCGACGACAGTTCACCCAGGCCCGAGCCGACCACCAGCAGGACGTCGGCGTCCTCCAGGAAGTCCGTGGTGTGCCGGTCCTCCAGCCAGGACTGGAGGGACAGCGGGTGCTCCCAGGGAAAGGCGCCCTTGCCGCCGAAGGTGGTGACCACGGGCGCGTTCAGGCGTTCCGCCAGCGCCCGCAGCTTTCCGGACGCGTCCGCCCGGATCACTCCCCCACCTGCGATGATCGCCGGGCGGGCGGCCTCCGACAGCAACGCGGCGGCCACGGCCGTGAGTTCGGGGCGCGGCGGCAGGTCCTCGGGGGTGGCTTCCATCGCCGTCACCACCGGCAGGTGCGTTTCGTCCAGCAGTACGTCCTGCGGGATCTCCACCCACACCGGTCCGTGCGGGGCGGTGAGCGCCGACTTCCAGGCCGCCGCGATGGCGGACGGGATCTGGGACTGCGTACGGACGGTGTGGACCGACTTGACCACGCCCCGGAACGAGGCCGCCTGGTCGGGCAGTTCGTGCAGGTAGCCGTGGCGGCCGCCACCGAGCCCCGCCGTCGGGATCTGGCTGCTGATCGCCAGGACGGGGGCCGAGGCCGCCGCCGCCTCCTGCAGCGCGGCCAGGGAGGTGAGGGCTCCCGGGCCCGTCGACAGCAGCAGGGGCGCGGCCTCGCCGGCGATCCGGCCGTAGGCGTCCGCCGCGAAGCCCGCGTTGTTCTCCACCCGCAGGCCCACGTAGCGCAGGTCCGAACGGCGCAGCGCGTCGAACATGCCGAGGGCGTGCTGACCGGGCAGGCCGAAGACGGTCGTCGCGCCCAGCCCGGTCAGGGTCTCCACGACCAGGTCTCCGCCGTTGCGGCCCGGGGGAGGATTCAGCGCGGCCGCCTGCTGCGCGGGCGTCGGGCGGAGTGCCAGGTCGTGGTCGTGGGTCACGGGGGTTCGGTCTCCTGAGGGAGTCGTGCGCGGGAGTTACGCGTTGCGGGCCGCCGCGATCTGGCGGCTCATGATGGTGGTCAGTTCGTACGCCGTGTGCGAGGCGGCCACCGACGTGATCTCCGCGTGGTCGTACGCGGGTGCCACCTCGACGACGTCCGCCGACACCAGGTTGCAGGACGCCAGGCCGCGCAGGATCTCCAGGAGTTCGCGGGAGGTCATGCCGCCCGCCTCCGGGGTGCCGGTGCCGGGGGCGTGGGCCGGGTCGAGGCAGTCGATGTCGATGGAGATGTACAGCGGGCGGTCGCCGATGCGCTGGCGCAGCTGGTCGGCGACCTCGTCGGCGCCGCGGCGGTAGACGTCGGCGGAGGTGACGATGCCGAAGCCCATCTTCTCGTCGTCGGTGAGGTCCTGCTTGCCGTACAGCGGACCGCGGGTGCCGACGTGGGAGAGCGCCTCGGTGTCGAGGATGCCCTCCTCGACCGCGCGGCGGAACGGGGTGCCGTGGGTGTACTCGGCGCCGAAGTAGGTGTCCCAGGTGTCGAGGTGGGCGTCGAAGTGGAGCAGGGCGACCGGGCCGTGCTTCTTGGCGACCGAGCGCAGCAGCGGCAGGGCGATCGTGTGGTCGCCGCCGAGGGTCATGAGGCGGGCGCCGGTGCCGAGCAGTTCGTCGGCGGCGGCCTCGATGGTCTCCACGGCCTCGTTGATGTTGAAGGGGTTCACCGCGATGTCGCCGCCGTCCGCGACCTGGGCGAGCGCGAAGGGGGAGGCGTCCTGCGCCGGGTTGTAGGGGCGCAGCAGCCGGGACGCCTCGCGGATGGCGTTGCCGCCGAAGCGGGCGCCCGGCCGGTACGAGACGCCGGAGTCGAACGGTACGCCCACGACGGCGACGTCGGTGGTGCCGACCTCGTCGAGGCGGGGCAGCCGGGCGAAGGTCGCGGGGCCGGCGTACCGCGGAATGCGGGAGGAGTCGACGGGGCCGCGGGGCGTCTCGTTGCTGCTCATGATGAATTGCCTTCTTTCTTACGCTTGCTCGCGCAATGTACTGCTTTTCATACGACTCTACTGGTGAGCCGGGACTGGTTCGGACACCAGTTCAGGGTTGCGCCCGGCGAGGCGCTCGCGCCAGGTCGCGAGGACGGCCTCGTCGGTCGGCTTCGTCGCCAGGGAGACGGCGACGTAGACGACGAGGGACGACAGCAGGCCGTAGTAGACGGGCTCGTTGGCGAGGATGCCGTAGGCCGCCATCAGGCCGATCACGGCGAGCCCGCCGACGATCACGGAGGCGAGGGCGCCCTGCACGGTGCCGCGCTTCCACAACAGGCCACCGAGGATCGGCACCAGCAGCCCGCCGACCAGCAGGTTGTACGCGACGGTCAGCGCCTCGACGACGTTGTTGAGCGCGATCGCGGTGCCGATCACGGCCAGACCCATGATCAGGATGAACAGGCGGTTGCCCCTGACCTCGTCGTGCTCACCGGGGTCCGGGGAGCGCCGGGCGAGGCCCCGCAGCCGCGACCAGATGTCGTTGTTGGCGACGGTCGCGCAGGCGATCAGCGCGCCGGAGGAGGTCGACATCACGGCGGCCAGGGCGGCGGCCAGCACCAGGCCCCGGACGCCGATGGGGAGTTCGTCCTTGACGATGGTCGCGAAGGCGTCGTCGGCGCTGCCCAGGTTCGGGTAGAGCACCTTGGCGGCCGTGCCGATCACCGCGCCGGCGAGGGCGTAGGCCAGACAGTAGGTTCCGGACACCGTGCCGCCCCACTTGGCGGTCCTGTCGCTGCGGGCGGTGAAGACGCGCTGCCAGATGTCCTGCCCGATGAGCATCCCGAAGGTGTAGATCAGGACATAGGTGAAGATCGTCTCGCCGCCGATGCCCAGTGGGTCGAAGTACGAGGTCGGCAGCTTGGCCTTCATCTCGCTGAAGCCGCCCGCCTTGACGACGGCGATGGGCAGGAGCAGGAGCAGCACACCGATCGTCTTGACCACGAACTGCACCATGTCGGTCAGCGTGATGGACCACATGCCGCCGAGGGTCGAGTAGGCGACGACGATGGAACCGCCCAGGATGATCGCGACGGTGCGGTTCAGGTCGAACAGCACGTCGAAGATCGTGGCGTAGGCGATGGTGGAGGTCACGGCGAGCATGAGGGTGTACGCCCACATGACGACGCCGGAGATGACGCCCGCCCGGCCGCCGTAGCGCAGGTCGAGCATCTCGGAGACGGTGTAGACCCTCAGGCGGGCGATGCGGGCCGAGAAGAACACCGACAGGGCCAGCAGGCCGAGGCCGATGGTGAACACCATCCAGGCGCCGGACAGGCCGTACTTGTAGCCGAGGCCGACGCCGCCAATGGTGGACGCGCCGCCGAGGACGATCGCCGCCATGGTGCCGGAGTACATCGCGGGCCCGAGGCGGCGTCCGGCCACCAGGAACTCACTCTTGGACCTGGCGCGGCGCATGCCCCACCAGCCCATGGCCAGCATGCCGGCCAGATAGACGACGATCACTGTGTAGTCGACGGCCATGTGGGGCCCTCCTTCGCGCACATCCCGGTGGCGTGTCGTGCAGGTGCGTGTGGGTTTCCTGGAAACCTGAAAACCCTGGAAACCCTGAAAACGGGGACATCGGCAGCGGCTCGCGGGGACATCCGCCCGTACCCGCGGCTGCCGGTCTGGACTTGACACTAGGTGGCCGGAAAGCGACTGCGAAGTGTACGTTTCATCCATTCGACCACCATGGGAGTGGAGGGAACGCACATCATGCCGGACGCACGGATGCCATCGGCACCAGCGGTCCCACCGACCCCACCGGTCCCGCTGTCGGCGCTGCTGGCGCGCGAGGACCTGGCCCTGCGCCAGATCGCGGGGCCCTCCGGCCCCGGCATCGTGATCCACTGGGCACACACCTCCGAAATGGCGGACCCGTATCCGTACCTGCTGGGCGGCGAACTGCTGCTGACGGCGGGGGTGCACGTTCCGCAGGCGGCGGGCTCGGCGGGAGGTCCCCCCGCGAGCGGGGTCGAGAGCCTGCGGGACTACTTCGACGACTACGTCTCCCGGATCGTGGCGGCGGGTGGCGCGGCCCTCGGCTTCGGGCTCGCGCCGGTCCACGACACGGTGCCGGGCGCGCTGGTATCGGCCTGCGACGCCTACGGCCTCCCTCTCCTTGAGGTCCCGCCGCAGACCACCTTCTCGGGCGTGGCCCGCGCGGTCTGGCAGCTGATGGCCCAGGCCCGCCTGGCCGAACTCCGCCGGGTCACGGAGGCCCAGCAGGGGCTGGCGGTGGCGGCCTCCCGCCCGGACCCGGTCCCCTCGGTGCTGCGTCAGCTGGCCCAGCGGGTGGCGGGCCGCGCGGTGCTCTACGGCCCGGACGGCACGGAGATCGCGTCGGCGGGACGGGAGCCGACGGCCGAGGTGGACGCGGCGCTGGCGGAACTGGCCGGGGTGGTCCGGCCGGCGATCCGGGCGACACCGGCCGCGGGCCGGGAGCAGGACGGGCCGACCGCGAGCACCGCCACCCGCGACACCGGCCCGCAACCCACCACCGCCCGCACACCCGCCCCCGCCGGTTCCCGTCCCGCCCCGTCCTCCGCCACCGACACCGTCTCCGGCGCCCATCTCGCCGCCTACGCCCTCGTCGGCACCGGTCAGAGGTTCGTCCTGGCGGTGGTGTCCCCGCAGCGCGAACCCGCGGACCACACCATCGCGTCCGTGGCCGCCGTGCTCCTCTCCCTCCTCACCGGCGAGCACCAGAGCGGCGCGGGCGCGGCCCGTTCGTCGGCCCTCGTACGGCTGCTGCTGGGCGCCCCGCCCGAGGACGTGGCTCCGCTGCTCGGCACCGGCCGGTGGGTCGTGGTACACGCGCGGCCGGACGCGCAGGCCCCCGACGCCGTGGCCGCCTCCGCGCTCGGCGCCGCCCTGGGCTCGGCACTGGTCGACCTGGCGGACGGCGTCGTACGGGTCCTCGTACCGGCCGAGCGCGAACCGTCCGCGCAGCCCGGCTGGACCCTCGGCGTCAGCGCCGCCGTCGCCCCGCGCGACTGGCCGGCCGCCGACACCCAGGCGGCCCGCGCCCTGGCCCGCGCCCGCGCCACCCGCACCACCCTGGTCCGCCACGGCGCCCGCCCCGGCCTGGCCGACCTGGTCCCGCACGACGAGGCCGACGCGCACGCCCGGGCGCTGCTCGCCCCGATCACCGCGGTCCCCGCGCTCACCGACACCCTGCGCACCTGGCTGTCGCTGCACGGGAGTTGGGACCGCACGGCGGTGGCCCTGTCGGTGCACCGCAACACCGTCCGCCAGCGCATCGCCCGTTGCGCGGCCCTCCTCGGCACCGACCTGGACGACCCGGACGTACGCATGGAACTGTGGTTCGCCCTGCGCCGGATCTGAGCGCGTGACCCGCGTCCCAGCGGACGGGACGCCGAGACCGCACACAGGCCGCTGCCCCACAATGGGACCCATGCCGATATCCGGGACACCCAGCCGCGCCGAGCTCGTCGACCACCTCGTCAGGACCCGTATCGCGGGGGACGTCGCCACACCCCGCGAGAACAACCTCTCCCACTACCGGAAGCTCGCGAACGGCGACCGAAACTACTGGCTCGGCCTGGAACTCGGCGACCGCTGGACCGACGAGCAGGACGTGCTCGCGGTGATGGCGGAACGGGTCGGCGTCAGCGACGACCCGGAGCACCGCCATGGCCAGGACACGATCGACCCCGAGCTGACCGTCGACGCCCTGGACCGCCTGGCGGGTCGGCTGCGCAAGGCGGCGGACGGGCAGCAGCGGGTGCTGTTCGCCACCGGCCACCCCGGCGGACTGCTGGACGTGCACCGCGCCACGGCCGCCGCGCTGCGCGCCGCCGGCTGCGAGATCGTCGTCATTCCGGACGGGCTGCAGACGGATGAGGGGTATGTGATGCAGTTCGCGGACGTGGCGGTCCTCGAGCACGGCGCCACGCTGTGGCACACGCACTCCGGCGAGCCGATGCGGGCCGTCCTGACCGGCCTGGCGCGCGCGGGCCGCCCGCTGCCCGACCTGGTCGTCGCCGACCACGGCTGGGCCGGGTACGCCGGGCAGCACGGCGTCGACTCCGTCGGCTACGCCGACTCCAACGACCCCGCCCTCTTCCTGGCCGAGGCCGAGGGCACGCTCCAGGTGACGGTCCCCCTCGACGACCACGTGGTCAGCCCGCGCTGCTACGACCCGATGACGGCGTATCTGCTGGAGCAGGCGGGGCTGGCGTAATCGCACCTCCGGGGCACCCCTACCAGGGGTGCTCGGAGAGGTTGGTGACGCGATGCCGCGTGCGGCGAACCGGGCGGTGGCCCTGAGGAAGACGGCGCAACCCGTTTTCACGACCAGGCGCCATGCGGGTGGAGTTTCGATGCCGGGCCGGTCCGGGGGCCGGTTGGGGGCATGCATGATCCCGCCATCGGGCCCAGGCAGATCCGGGGCTGCGCAAACGTAGGGGCTGACGGGTGGCCTGGGCCCCCGGAAGCACCGTCAAGGAGTCCTACGTGCACCATCCCCGTGTCACCTCCGCACGCTTCACCACCGGCATGGCCCGCGGCCTGTCCACCATCCCCCTCGTGGTCGGACTCGCCTCGGTCGCGAACCCGACCGCCGCCTACGCGGTCACGTCCGTGCAGTGCGACACAGGCGCCCTGAACACCGCCATCGCCCAGGCCAACGCCAACGGTCAGGGCACGATCCAACTCGCCCCGCGCTGCATCTACAGTTTCGCCACGGCCGTCAGCGGTCAGGACGCGACGCCGCCCATCACCGTCCCCATCACGTTCGTCGGCAACGGCGCCACCCTCCTGCGCGACACCACCGCCACCGGTCTCTTCCGCCTTCTCGACGTCGCGGTGGGCGGCACCGCCACGATCCGCGATCTGACGATCGAGAACGGCAACGTGACCGGGAACGGAGGAGGCGTCCTCGTCCAGACGGGCGGGACGCTCAACGCCAGGTCCCTCACCGTCAAGAAGAACCACGCCGGTGGCGACGGCGGAGGCATCGACGACCAGGGGACCCTGGGACTCACCGACTCCCGGGTCACCGACAACACCGTGGCGGGCTTCGGCGGGGGCATCGCCGTCCAGACCGGTGGCACCGCATCCGTCAACACCACCACCGTGAGCGGCAACACGGCCAACAGCTTCGCCGGCGGAGGGGTGGTGAACGACGGTTCGATCACCATCAGCAGCAGTTCCATCACCCGCAACCACGTCGCCACGGGCGACGGAGGCGGCCTGTGGAACGACGCGCAGATGACCGTCAACGACAGCACGATCGCCAACAACATCGCCCGCGACCACGGAGCGGGTGTCACGAACGCCGGTGGCGGAAGCGCCACCTTCAACAGGAGCACCATCGAGAAGAACAGCGCCGGTCTGCAGGCCGGCGGCATCTACAACGTCAATCCCGGCTCGACCCTCGTGCTCAACGTCAGCCACGTCACCAGGAACACCGCGGGCAGCCCTCCCGGCGGCGTGTTCAACGGCCCCGGAAGCGTGGTGGTGAACAAGCACTCCGTCATCCTGGCGAACACCCCGACCAACTGCACCGGCAGCCCGTCCCCGGTGGCCGGCTGCACCAACTGAGCGACGTGTCCCAGCCTTTGAGCCGGTGCGGAGCTTTCGCCGTGCCCTTCAGAGTTCCCGCGGAACCCGGACCACGCCCTCCTGGATGACCGATATCGCAAGGCGCCCGTCCTGCGTGTAGATGCGGGCCTGGCCGAGGCCGCGGCCGCCGTGGGCCGACGGGGACTCCTGGTCGTACAGCAGCCACTCGTCGGCCCGGAACGGCCGGTGGAACCACATGGCGTGGTCGAGCGAGGCCCCGACGACGTCGCCGACCGCCCAGCCGCCGCGGCCGTGCGCGAGCAGGACCGAGTCGAGGAGGGTCATGTCGGAGACGTAGGTGGCGAGGACGACGTGCAGCAGCGGCTCGTCGATGGCGCCTTCGAGCTTGCCGTTGGTGCGGAACCACACCTGCGAGTGCGGCTCGCGCGGCTCGCCGAACCTGCCGTACGGCGGCTCGTCGACGTAGCGCAGGTCGACGGCCTCGCGGGCCTCCAGGAACCGCTCCACCACCTCGGTGGGGAGATGGCGGTAGCCGCGCAGCCGCTCATGGGAGGTGGGCAGGGTCGCCGGGTCCGGCGCGGCCGGCATGGCGGCCTGGTGCTCGAGGCCCTCCTCGTACGTCTGGAAGGACGCCGAGAGGTGGAAGATCGGCTGGCCGTGCTGGACGGCGACCACCCGGCGCGTGGTGAAGGAGCGGCCGTCGCGGATACGGTCCACGGTGTAGACGATCGGCGCGCCGGGGTCGCCCGGGCGCAGGAAGTACGCGTGCAGCGAGTGCGCGAACCGGTCCTCGGGGACCGTGCGTCCGGCGGCGACCAGCGCCTGCGCGGCGACCTGCCCGCCGAAGACCCGGGGGACGACTGCGGAGCGGGACTGGCCGCGGAAGATGTCCCGCTCGATCCGCTCCAGGTCGAGCAGATCGAGCAGGGACTGAAGTGCCTGACTCATGTGTCAGTTGTTTCCTGCACTGATTTCGGGACCTACAGGCCCATGTCCTTGGCGATGATCGACTTCATGATCTCGCTGGTGCCGCCGTAGATGCGGTTGACGCGGTTGTCCGCGTACAGGCGGGCGATGGGGTACTCGTTCATGAAGCCGTAGCCGCCGTGCAGCTGGAGGCAGCGGTCGATCACCCGGTGGGCGACCTCGGTGCAGAAGAGCTTCGCGGAGGCGGCCTCGGCGGGGGTCAGCTCGCCCGCGTCGAGGGCCTCCGTCGCGCGGTCCGCGACGGCCTCGGCCGCGTCGACCTCGGCCTGGCAGGCGGCCAGCTCGAACTTGGTGTTCTGGAAGGCCGCGACGGGCTGACCGAAGACGGTGCGCTGCTGGACGTACTCCTTGGCGAACCGGACGGCGGCCTTGGCCTGCGCGTAGGCGCCGAAGGCGATGCCCCAGCGCTCGGAGGCCAGGTTGTGGCCGAGGTAGTAGAAGCCCTTGTTCTCCTCGCCGAGGAGGTCCTCGACGGGGACCTTGACGTCGACGAACGCCAGCTCGGCGGTGTCGGAGGTCTTCAGGCCGAGCTTGTCGAGCTTGCGGCCGACGGAGTAGCCCTCGGCCTTGGTGTCCACGACGAAGAGGGAGATGCCGTGGCGGCGGTCCTCAGCGGTGGGCGCGGCGGTGCGGGCGCAGACGATCATGCGGTCGGCGTGCACGCCGCCGGTGATGAAGGTCTTGGCGCCGTTGAGGACGTAGTGCGTGCCGTCCTCGGAGAGCTTGGCGGTGGTCTTCATGCCCGCGAGGTCGGAGCCGGTGCCCGGCTCGGTCATCGCGATGGCCCACATCTCCTCACCGGAGACGAACTTCGGCAGGTAGCGCTTCTTCTGCTCGTCGGTGGCGAGCAGCTTGATGTACGGCAGGCCGAGCAGCACGTGCACGCCGGAGCCGCCGAAGGAGACACCCGCGCGGGCGGTCTCCTCGTACAGGACGGCCTCGAACTTGTACGAGTCGATGCCGGCGCCGCCGTACTCCTCGTCGACACGGATGCCGAAGACGCCCAGCTCGGCGAGCTTGTAGTAGAAGTCGCGCGGCGCCTGGCCGGCCGCGAACCACTCGTCGTACACCGGTACGACCTCGGCCTCGATGAAGGCGCGGATGGTCTCCCGGAACGCCTCGTGATCCTCGTTGAAAACCGTACGGCGCACCCCGCACCTCCACGTACATCGACTGTCTAAGCGCTTGCTCAGATTAACGTACCGGCGAGTACGGTCGGGTGTCCAGAGGCCCCCTGGTAACGCTCGTCACGCTTTCCGGGCGGCCGGGGAGCGAAAGACTTCGGCGAGAGCCGTGTTGACGAACGTGACAGCGGCCAGGACACCGGCCGCGACGGGGTGCCCGACCGCGCCGAGGGCGGCGGCACCACCGCCGAGCACCACCGCCTTCACCAGGAGCACGAGCGGCAGCCGCGGCCGCAGCCGGGCCCGGGGCGCGGCGAACAGCCCCCACACCACGACGGCGAGCAACGGCGTCCCCGCACCGAGCAGGATCCGCACGGCGCCCTCATGGCCCGCACCGAATCCCCACCAGCCCAGGCACACCAGCGCGGTGAGCTCGATCAGGAACGCGAGGACCTCGTTCACGGCGTACCAGGGCGGCCCGCCGATCCCGGCCGCGCGGCCCGCTTCCCCGGCGGCACGACCGTCTTCCGCCGCTGCACCCTGCCCGGCCATCCGGCCCTCCCCCCGCTCGCCGCGCTCGGGCGCGCCCGGGATCCTTTCTACCGCCCCTGCACCGTCACTGTCCCCCCGCCGCCGCGAAGGCGCCCCGGGCCATCCGGTGCAGCAGCTCCGCCGTGGCGCCACGGCCCGGGAGTGAGCCGCGGCGGCCCAGGTGGGGGGTGGAGTTCAGCAGCCCGAAGACCGAGTGGACCGCCGAGCGGGCCGCGGGTTCGTCGAGCCCGCCGTAGACCTTGCGCAGCACTTCCACCCACAGCTCGACGTACTGCCGCTGGAGCTGCCGCACGAGCTTGCGGTCGCTGTCCCGGAGGCGGTCCAGCTCGCGATCGTGCAAGGTGATCAGGGGACGGTCGTCGAGCGCGAAGTCGATGTGCCCCTCGATGAGCGAGTCGAGGACCTCCTCGGGAGCGGCCACCCCGTCGGCCTCCGCCAGGCGCCGCTTGGCGCCGGTCAGCAGCTGACCGCTGATCCCGACCAGCAGCTCCGCGAGCATGGCGTCCTTGCCCGGGAAGTGCCGGTACAGACCTGGTCCACTGATGCCGACCGCGGCCCCTATCTCGTCGACCCCGACACCGTGGAAGCCGCGCTCGGCGAAGAGCCGGGCGGCTTCCTTGAGGATCTGTTCGCGGCGGGTGGGGGCGTCGGTTCGCGTGGCCATGAAAACAATTCTAGACAGGGAGGTTAGCGGTCGTTAACCTGTAGGAAATGGTTAACGCTCATTAACAGTCCACCACTGGGTGAGGGGACCGCACGATGCACGAGGCACCCGAGCTGACGAGCGCGGCCGATCCCGCGTCGGAGGCCTGGCGGGCCAACGAGGAGGCACACCGCGCACTCGTCGAGGAGCTGCGCGGCAAGCTCGCCGCGGCCCGGCTCGGCGGCGGGGAGAAGGCGCGCGCCCGCCACACCGCGCGCGGCAAGCTGCTTCCGCGCGACCGCGTGGACACACTGCTGGACCCCGGCTCGCCCTTCCTGGAGCTGGCGCCGCTGGCAGCCGACGGGATGTACGACGGGCAGGCCCCGGCCGCCGGCGTGATCGCCGGGATCGGCCGGGTCAGCGGACGCGAGTGCGTGGTCGTCGCCAACGACGCCACCGTCAAGGGCGGCACGTACTACCCGATGACGGTGAAGAAGCACCTCCGGGCGCAGGAGGTGGCCCTGGAGAACCGCCTCCCCTGCGTGTACCTCGTCGACTCCGGCGGGGCCTTCCTGCCGATGCAGGACGAAGTCTTCCCGGACCGCGAGCACTTCGGGCGGATCTTCTTCAACCAGGCCCGGATGTCCGGCGCCGGAATCCCCCAGATCGCCGCCGTGCTCGGGTCCTGCACCGCCGGTGGCGCCTACGTCCCGGCGATGAGCGACGAGGCAGTGATCGTCCGCAACCAGGGGACGATCTTCCTCGGCGGGCCGCCCCTGGTGAAGGCGGCCACGGGCGAGGTCGTCACCGCCGAGGAGCTCGGCGGCGGCGAGGTGCACTCCCGCGTCTCCGGGGTGACGGACCACCTCGCCGAGGACGACTCCCACGCCCTGCGCATCGTCCGGAACATCGTCGCCACGCTCCCCGCGCGCGGGCCCCTCCCCTGGGAGGTCCGGCCCGCCGCCGAACCCAAGGTCGACCCCTACGGGCTCTACGGCGCGGTGCCCGCCGACCCCCGCACCCCGTACGACGTCCGTGAGGTCATCGCGCGTGTCGTCGACGGCTCCCGCTTCGCCGAGTTCAAGGCCGAGTTCGGGCAGACCCTCGTCACCGGCTTCGCCCGCATTCACGGCCACCCGGTGGGGATCGTCGCCAACAACGGCATCCTGTTCTCCGAGTCGGCCCAGAAGGGCGCCCACTTCATCGAGCTGTGCGACCAGCGCGGGATCCCGCTGGTGTTCCTGCAGAACATCTCCGGCTTCATGGTCGGCCGGGACTACGAGGCGGGCGGCATCGCCAAGCACGGCGCCAAGATGGTCACCGCCGTGGCGTGCACCCGGGTGCCGAAGCTGACCGTCGTGGTCGGCGGCTCGTACGGCGCGGGGAACTACTCCATGTGCGGGCGGGCCTACTCCCCCCGCTTCCTGTGGATGTGGCCGAACGCCAAGATCTCCGTCATGGGCGGCGAGCAGGCCGCCTCCGTCCTCGCCACCGTCAAGCGGGACCAGATGGAGGCCCGGGGCGAGGACTGGCCGGCCGAGGAGGAGGAGTCCTTCAAGGCGCCCATCCGCGCGCAGTACGAGCGCCAGGGCAACGCCTACTACGCCACCGCCCGCCTCTGGGACGACGGCGTCATCGACCCGCTGGAGACCCGGCAGGTGCTGGGTCTGGCCCTGACCGCCTGCGCCAATGCCCCGCTGGGTGACCCCCAGTTCGGCGTCTTCCGGATGTGAGGGGGGACCTTACAACGATGTTCGAAACAGTTCTGGTGGCCAACCGCGGCGAGATCGCGGTCCGCGTCATCCGTACG
The DNA here is from genome assembly GCF_040646295.1 of Streptomyces sp. NPDC046197. Taxonomy (NCBI): domain Bacteria; kingdom Bacillati; phylum Actinomycetota; class Actinomycetes; order Kitasatosporales; family Streptomycetaceae; genus Streptomyces; species Streptomyces sp. NPDC046197. The sequence continues at coordinate 115,345 of NZ_JBEYZY010000005.1, forward strand.
CTGCGTGCGCTCGGCGTGCGCTCGGTGGCCGTCTTCTCCGACGCCGACGCCGACGCCCGGCACGTCCGGGAGGCCGACACGGCGGTCCGCATCGGGCCGGCGCCCGCCGCCGAGAGCTACCTGTCGGTGGAGCGGCTCCTTCAGGCCGCGGCCCGCACCGGCGCCCAGGCCGTCCACCCGGGGTACGGCTTCCTGGCGGAGAACGCCGGATTCGCCCGCGCCTGCGAGCGGGCCGGGCTGGTGTTCATCGGCCCTCCGGCGGACGCGATCTCCCTCATGGGCGACAAGATCCGCGCCAAGGAGACGGTGAAGGCCGCCGGTGTCCCGGTGGTCCCCGGGTCCAGCGGCTCGGGTCTCACCGACGGCCAACTCGCCGAGGCGGCCCGCGAGATCGGCATGCCGGTGCTGCTGAAGCCCTCGGCCGGCGGCGGCGGCAAGGGCATGCGGCTGGTGCGGGACGCCGGCCGGCTGGCCGACGAGATCGCCGCCGCCCGGCGCGAGGCCCGCGCCTCCTTCGGCGACGACACCCTCCTCGTCGAGCGGTGGGTCGACCGGCCCCGGCACATCGAGATCCAGGTCCTGGCCGACGGCCACGGCGGCGTCGTGCACCTCGGCGAGCGCGAGTGCTCGCTGCAGCGTCGCCACCAGAAGATCATCGAGGAGGCGCCCAGCGTGCTCCTCGGCGACCGGACCCGGGCCTCGATGGGCGAGGCGGCGGTCCAGGCGGCCCGCTCCTGCGGGTACCGGGGCGCGGGCACGGTGGAGTTCATCGTCCCGGGAGGCGACCCCTCCTCGTACTACTTCATGGAGATGAACACCCGCCTGCAGGTGGAGCACCCGGTCACCGAGCTGATCACGGGGCTGGACCTCGTGGAGTGGCAGCTGCGGGTGGCCGCGGGCGAGCGGCTGCCGTTCGCCCAGGAGGACGTGCGGCTGACCGGGCACGCCGTCGAGGCCCGGGTCTGCGCGGAGGACCCCGCGCGCGGGTTCCTGCCCTCGGGCGGCACGGTGCTGCGGCTGCGCGAACCGCAGGGTGACGGGGTACGCACCGACTCCGGGCTCACCGAGGGCACCGAGGTCGGCAGCCTGTACGACCCGATGCTGTCCAAGGTGATCGCGTACGGGCCGGACCGGGCGAGCGCGCTCCGCAAACTCCGCGCGGCCCTCGCGGAGACGGTCACGCTGGGCGTGCAGACCAACGCCGGGTTCCTGCGGCGGCTGCTGGCCCATCCGGCGGTCGTGAGCGGTGACCTGGACACCGGGCTCGTCGAGCGCGTGGTGGACGACCTCGTCCCCACCGACGTGCCGGAGGAGGTGTACGAGGCCGCTGCCGCCGTACGGCTCGACGCGCTGCGGCCCAGGGGCGAGGGCTGGACCGACCCGTTCTCCGTGCCGGACGGCTGGCGGCTCGGCGGGCAGGCCAGGCCGGTCGCCTTCCATCTGCGGGCCACCGACCCCGTGGAGCACACCCCGCGCGGCACCCACTCCGTCACCGACGACCGGGTGTCCGTCACCCTCGACGGCGTCCGCCACACCTTCCACCGCGCCGCCGACTGGCTCGGCCGCGACGGCGAGGCGTGGCACGTGCGCGACCACGACCCGGTGGCCGCCTCGCTCATCCGGGCGGCCCACTCGGGCGCCGACTCGCTCACCGCCCCGATGCCCGGCACGGTCACCGTGGTGAAGGTCGCCGTCGGCGACGAGGTGGCCGCGGGCCAGAGCCTGCTGGTGGTCGAGGCGATGAAGATGGAGCACGTCATCTCCGCCCCGCACGCCGGCACCGTCACCGAGCTGGACGTCACGCCGGGCACCACGGTCGCCATGGACCAGGTGCTGGCCGTGATCGCACCACACGACGCGGACAGCGCGGACAGCGCGGACAGCGCGGACAGCGCGGACAGCGCGGAAGGGACCGATACGGCATGACCACTCCCGAACCCGGTCTCCCCATGGTCGTCCCGGCCCAGGACCTGCCCGCGCGGGTCAGGATCCACGAGGTCGGCCCCCGCGACGGCCTGCAGAACGAGAAGGGCACCGTGCCGACCGAGGTCAAGGCGGAGTTCATCCGCCGGCTGGCCGACGCGGGCCTGACGACCGTGGAGGCCACCAGCTTCGTCCACCCGAAGTGGGTGCCCCAACTGGCCGACGCCGAGCAGCTCTTCCCGATGGTGAGCGAGCTGCCGGTGGCGCTGCCGGTGCTCGTGCCCAACGAGCGCGGGCTGGACCGCGCCCTGGCGCTGGGCGCCCGCCGGGTGGCCGTCTTCGCCAGCGCGACCGAGTCCTTCGCGAAGGCCAACCTCAACCGGACCGTGGACGAGGCGCTGGCCATGTTCGAACCCGTGGTGCGGCGGGCCAAGGACCAGCGGGTCCATGTCCGCGGCTATCTGTCCATGTGCTTCGGCGACCCGTGGGAGGGCACGGTCCCGGTCCATCAGGTCGTCCGGGTCTGCAAGGCGCTGATGGACATGGGCTGCGACGAGCTGAGCCTCGGCGACACCATCGGGGTGGCGACCCCCGGCCATGTCCTCGCCCTGCTGGCCGAGCTCAACGAGGAGGGCGTGCCGACGTCGGCGATCGGTGTGCACTTCCACGACACCTACGGCCAGGCTCTGGCCAACACGCTGGCCGCGCTCCAGCACGGTGTCACCACCGTCGACGCCTCCGCGGGCGGCCTCGGCGGCTGCCCCTACGCCAAGTCCGCCACCGGCAACCTCGCCACCGAAGACCTCGTGTGGATGCTGCAGGGTCTCGGCATCGACACCGGAGTCGACCTCGGCCGTCTGGTCGCCACGAGCGAGTGGATGGCCGGCCGGCTGGGCCGGCCCAGCCCGTCCCGTACCGTCCGGGCCCTCTCCCACAAGGAGCAGTGATCAACGATGGACCACCGTCTTTCCCCCGAGCTGGAGGAGCTCCGCCGCACGGTCGAGGCGTTCGCACACGACGTGGTGGCGCCCAAGATCGGCGACTTCTACGAGCGGCACGAGTTCCCGTACGAGATCGTCCGCGAGATGGGCCGCATGGGCCTGTTCGGGCTGCCGTTCCCGGAGGAGTACGGCGGCATGGGCGGGGACTACCTGGCGCTGGGCATCGCGCTGGAGGAGCTGGCCCGTGTGGACTCCTCCGTCGCGATCACCCTGGAGGCAGGGGTGTCGCTGGGCGCCATGCCGATACACCTCTTCGGCACCGAGGAACAAAAGCGCCAGTGGCTGCCCCGCCTGTGCTCGGGTGAGGTCCTGGGCGCCTTCGGCCTGACGGAGCCCGACGGCGGCTCGGACGCGGGCGCCACGCGGACGACGGCCCGCCTGGACCCGGACACCGACGAGTGGGTGATCAACGGCACCAAGTGCTTCATCACCAACTCCGGCACGGACATCACCGGGTTGGTGACGGTCACGGCGGTGACGGGCCGCAGGCCCGACGGCAGGCCGCTGATCTCCGCGATCATCGTCCCGTCCGGCACTCCCGGCTTCACGGTCGCGCCCGCCTACTCGAAGGTCGGCTGGAACGCCTCCGACACCCGTGAGCTGTCCTTCGACGACGTCCGGGTGCCGGCCGCGAACCTGCTGGGCGAGGAGGGCCGCGGCTATGCGCAGTTCCTGCGGATCCTCGACGAGGGCCGCATCGCCATCGCGGCGCTGGCCACCGGCCTGGCCCAGGGCTGCGTGGACGAGTCGGTGAAGTACGCCAAGGAACGCCAGGCCTTCGGCAGGCCCATCGGCGCGAACCAGGCCATCCAGTTCAAGATCGCCGACATGGAGATGAAGGCCCACACGGCCCGGCTCGCCTGGCGCGACGCGGCCTCCCGCCTGGTGGCCGGCGAGCCCTTCAAGAAGGAGGCGGCCCTGGCGAAGCTCTACTCCTCCACGATCGCCGTCGACAACGCCCGCGACGCCACCCAGGTCCACGGCGGCTACGGCTTCATGAACGAGTACCCGGTCGCCCGCATGTGGCGCGACTCCAAGATCCTCGAAATCGGCGAGGGCACGAGCGAGGTCCAGCGCATGCTGATCGCCCGGGAGCTGGGCCTGGTGAGCTGAGCGCCGCACAACCCGCGAAGAAACGGAAAACGCGTGTTCTCCGGCGGCATCGCCGCCGGAGAACACGCGTGTGACTGACTGTGATCACACCTGGACCGGACTACTGCCACGCGCGACCACTCGCCGTGGGGTTACTTTCGGTTGTGTCGTTTGCCCACGATGACGAGTCGGCCGTTGGCCGTTGCGGGTTGATGGGCCTGGTCTCCGTCGTAGGTGACGGTGTATCCGTTGTTGCTGAGGATCGCCCTCGCGCCGTCCTTGGGCTTGCAGGTCGCCCGCCCCTTGGCGTCGGTGGTGACGGTGCACAGCACCGTCGTGCCCGCGGTGAACGTGACGCGCTGCCCCGCAAGCCGCCGTCCGGTGTCGAGGTCGGTCAGCGTCGCGGTGGGATACGGACGTACCAGCAGAGGGTACGGGTACTTCTTCACGAAGGCCGGAGTGGCCGTCAGCAGCGTGCGATGGGCTGTCGGTGCGGTGACGGTGAGGGCGAAGTCGGTGCTGTGAGTCGCCGAGGCACCGGTACCGGTGAGGGTGATCGTGTACGTCCCCGCAGGGGTGCTCGCGGACGTGGACACCGACATCGTCGACGACCCGCCCGAGGTCACCGGGTTCGGGCTGAAGCTCACCGACGCCCCGGCAGGCAGACCTGAGGCCGAGAGACTGACGGACTCCGGGAAGCCCGACGTCACCGCGGTGGAGACCGTGGTGGTGGCCGTCGTACCCGCCGCCACCGTCGCCGAGGCCGGGTTCACCGACAGGGAGAAGTCGTTGACGCAGCCGGGCAGGACGAGGGAGGCGATCCGGGTGTGCCAGTTGAAGGTGCCGTTGGCGGGCTGGTACTGGTTCGTGTACCACAGCGTGCAGTCGTCCGACGGGTCGACCGCCATGGACGTGTAGTCGCCCCAGCGCAACGAGCCGGTCTGCGAGCCCGCGCCGGTCAGTACGGTGGTCTCGCCGAGCGGCAGGGTGCCCAGTGGATCCCCGGCCTGACGACCGGTGAACCGGATCGAGGGACTGGTGGTGCCGGACGACTGCGAGTACCCGAGCGCCATGTTGCCCACCCGGTCCTGGGCGGCGGAGCCCATCCACCGGTAGGTGGCGTCCGGGGCGTAGGTCCCCTGCTGGTAGACGGTCGGATTGCCGCCGGCCAGCCGCAGTTCGTACCAGCGCACCCCCGAGGAAGTGCCCGCCGTGACCGAGTGGTTGACCACCAGGGACTCGTGGTCGCCGAAGTTGCGGTAGGCGAGGCGGTACATCAGCCGGTCGGAGAGCGAGTCCAGTTGCTGGTTGGTGCCGCCCTGCGGCACGCACACCAGTCCGGGGTCGCTGCTGCAGGCGACGGTGTAGGGGGACACGGCCAGGGTCGCGGGGCCGGTGAAGGTGGAGTTTCCGGGGTTGGCCCAGTCGACGTGGAACTTCCAGTAGGCCAGTGTGCTGTTGCTGTCCAGGCCCACCACCACGTTCGGTGCGCCTGCGGGAGGCGGAGTGGAGCCGTCCAGGTCCGCGCCGAGAATGCCGCCATGGTCCGCGTCGGTGTCGAAGCACTGCTGAGTGGCCGCCGCCCCGGTCAGCATCTGCGCGCGGTCCAGGGCGCACACCTTGGCGCCCAGGAAGACGGTCTTCGCGGCGTTGAACATGTTGTAGGTGACGTAATAGGCGTCGGGCCACACCGAGAGCTTCGGGTAGTCGTTGAAGTCCGTGTAGCTGAAGGCGTACCGGTTGTAGGTGCCGGTCGCGTTCGCGCTCGTGGAGAGGGCCACGCACTCGTAGAACGGACCCGTCGTCGAGTCGGCGTTGGCGAACTGGGTGATGACCCAGCGACTGGCCAGGGTGTCCCAGCGCACGACCGCGTCACCGTCGTTGGTCGTCTCGCAGGGGCCGCCGAACCCCGCCCAGACCGTGTTGGTGCTGGTCGGCGGCATGACGGTGGCGCCGGTCTTGGAGAACACCGCGAAGGCGGTGTTGACCGTTTCCACGATCTGGGTGGTGCCGACCGAGGCGTTCGGGTCCGGCGGGACGAACTGCACGTTGTAGTTGTTCGATCCGATGCCGTCGAAGCTGGTGATGGCGGGAACCGCTGCCGCGCGGGCCCCGCGCCTCTTCTGTACGACGCGATCGGTCACCTTGGCCGCCGACGGGTGCGGCACCTCCAGGGCGGGATGCGAGCGCTGCTTGCCCACCGGGGTCGCGCGCAGGGTGCGCAGGGGTGGTGAGGTGTCGTGATGTGCCGCGGGACCCGAGTCGTCGGAGGGCCGCACGGCGGCGCGGGCGACGGCCGGCGTCACGGTCGCGGCCTGGGCCGCCGGAGCGACGGACAGGCCGGTGGCGACCAGCACGGCGGCGAGCAGGGCCGGGAGTTGGCCGAGTCTTCGCAATGGATCTCCTCAAAGGTGAATGAGCCACCCACAGCAACCCGTCCCGAAGACCGAACCGGTTGACGGGTCGGCAGGCTGCTGATCGCGGAGGGACGGGCCCACCGGTCGGACGCCGTCCGGGGATCCCACGGAACTGTGCTGTCCGTGCAATCCGTGACGGCAGATCACCTCATATCGGATACGGCGGCCGAAGTTCGCGTTGACCACGGTGTTCGGCAGGCCCGTATCACCCGCTCGGTCCCCTCCGCCCGGCCCCTCGGCGGTCAGCGGGGCCCTCCTCCCCGCCGCACCGCGCTCCACCCCTGGACAGACAGTAAGGTTAGGCTAACCTACCTCTGAATTGGTTCGGCGGACGCTCCGCCCCGTTCGAAGGCAGCCACACTCATGCCCAACACCCGTGCCCTCGCTGTCACTCGTCGCGGCATCCTCGCCGCCGGCGGCGCCCTAGGCCTCGGTGCCGTACTCGCGGCCTGCGGGGACGGCGACGGCAAAGCCGGCGGCACGGGCGGCAGCGGGGCGACGGACGCCAAGTCCGGCCCCTGGTCCTTCAAGGACGACCGCCGGCGGACGGCCGAGGCCGGCAAGGTCCCGGCGAACATCGTGGCGTTCGTCGGTGCCGCCGCCGCGCTGCACGACTACGGCATCCAGGCCAAGGCCGTCTTCGGCCCCACGAGGACCAAGGACGGCAAGGCCGATGTGCAGGCCGGGGACATGGACGTCAGCAAGGTGACCGTCCTCGGCAACGAGTGGGGCCAGTTCAACATCGAGAAGTACGCGGCCCTCGCTCCGGATGTGCTCGTCTCGACGATGTTCGACAAGGCCGGCACCCTCTGGTACGTCCCGGAGGAGTCGAAGAGGAAGATCCTCGCCGTCGGCGCCCCGACCGTCGGGATCTCCGTCTACGACCGCCAGTTGACCGAGCCGCTGCGGCGCATGCTCGACCTCGCGAAGTCGCTCGGCGCCGATGTCACCACCGACAAGGTCAAGCAGGCCAAGAAGCGCTTCGAGGACGCGTCCGCCCGGCTGCGCGCCGCCGCCAGGGCCAAGCCGCACATCAAGGTGATGGCCGCTTCCGCGAGCCAGGACCTGTTCTACGTCTCCGGCACCAACCTCTCGGTCGACCTGGAGTACTTCAAGGCCCTCGGGGTGAACTTCGTCGAGCCCCCCGAGCAGGCCAAGGCCAAGGGCGGCGGCTGGTACGAGTCCCTGAGCTGGGAGAACGTCGACAAGTACCCGGCGGACATCATCATGATGGACAACCGCACCTCGGCCATCCAGCCGGCCGACATCACCCAGGGCACCTGGAAGAAGCTGCCCGCGGTCAGGGCCGGGCAGGTCGTCGCACGCAATCCGGAGCCGATTCTGTCGTACGACAAGTGCGTGCCCCTGGTCGAGGACCTCGCCGATGCCATCGAAAAGGCGAGGAAGCTCAGCTGACGCGCGCCCGAGGAAGGGGCGTCGAGCGCTTGGGGCGGCCGACGTCGTCCGTGGCCGGTCGCGCAGTTCCCCACGCCCCTTCAGGTCGGCCGCCCGCAGGCCCGTCCCCGTATGACTCAGGAGCCCTGAAAGGAGCCCTGGTGACCACCGCCGTAGCCGCCCCCTTCCGTTTCTTCTCCCTGCAGGTCGTACGGACGAGGCGGCTCGGTCCGTCTCTCGTCCGGGTCACCTTCGCGGGGCCCGACCTGCGCTTCTTCCACTCCGACGGACGTGATCAGTCCCTGTCGCTGTTCCTGCCGCCCCCCGGCCGGCCCGAGCCCGTCGTCCCGTTGGAGCTCGGCGACGGATGGTGGCAGGCGTGGCGCGAACTCCCGGACGACGTACGGGCGGTGATGCGCTCGTACACCCTTCGGGCGCTCAGGCGCGACCCCGGCGAGATCGACATCGACTTCGCCCTGCACGGGGTCGGGCCGGCGGCCACGACCCCGGCCGGGCCCGCCTCCCGCTGGGCCGCGCGCGCCACGCCCGGAGCCCGTGTCCTGCTGCTCGGCCCGGCCGTCGCGGACAACCGGGCGATCCGTTTCCGCCCGCCCGAGGACAGCGACCTGGTGGTGATGTGGGGCGACGAGACCGCCGTACCCGCCGCGACCGCGGTTCTGGAGTCGCTGCCGGCCGGCACCCGGGTGCGCGCCTGGCTGGAGGTGGGGCACGCCGGGGACATCCAGGACGTGGTGACCGAGGCCGACGCCGAGGTCACCTGGCTCGTCCGCGACCCCGGCCGCACGGCGGGATCCCCCATGGCCCTCAGCCCGCTGCGTGACACCCGGCTGCCTCCCGCCGAGCGCCCGTACGTCTGGCTGGCGGGCGAGTCGGGATGCGTGAAGGCCCTGCGGCGGCACTTCGTGGGTGAGCGCGGGATCGACCGTCGGAGGGTCACCTTCGTCGGCTACTGGCGGCACGGCCTGAGCGAGGAGCAGCTGCGCACCGAGGGTGACTTAGGTTAGGCTAACCTAAGTTGATGTCGCTGCGACTCCGCCCTTCATTCGCCCCGCACGGACCGTCCCCACCGGAGGACCCCCACATGCGCTCGCACCTGCTCAATGACCTCACCGCGGAGCACTACCGCCGCTCGGTGACCGAAGGAGTCGAGCGGGTGGCCGCCCAACTCACCGCCATGGACCGTCCGTTCAGCGGTGTCTCCGCCGACGCCCTCGCGCCCCGCATCGAGCGGATCGACCTGGACCGGCCGCTGCACGACACCTCGGCGGCCCTCGAGGAGCTGGAGGAGGTCTACCTGAGGGACGCGGTCTACTTCCACCACCCCCGCTACCTCGCCCACCTCAACTGCCCCGTGGTGATCCCGGCGGTGCTCGGCGAGGCCGTCCTCTCCGCCGTCAACTCCTCCCTCGACACCTGGGACCAGTCGGCCGGCGGCACCCTCATCGAGCGCAGGCTCATCGACTGGACGGCCGCCCGCATCGGTCTCGGTCCGGCCGCCGACGGCGTGTTCACCTCCGGCGGCACCCAGTCCAACCTCCAGGCGCTGCTGCTCGCCCGCGAGGAGTCGAAGCCGGGGCGGGCCGGATGGGAAGCGTCGGACGCCCACGCCAGGCTGCGGATCTTCGTCTCCGAGGCCGGCCACTTCAGCGTCCGCAAGTCGGCGAAACTGCTCGGCCTGAGTCCCGAGTCGGTGGTGCCGGTCCCGGTCGACCACGACAAGCGCATGCAGACGGTGGCGCTCGCCCACGAGCTGGAGCGCTGCCGGGCGGCCGGTCTGGTCCCCATGGCCGTGGTCGCCACCGCCGGCACCACCGACTTCGGCTCCATCGACCCGCTGCCCGAGATCGCCGAGCTGTGCGAGCGGTTCGGGACCTGGCTGCACGTGGACGCGGCCTACGGCTGCGGCCTGCTGGTCTCCCCCACCCGGCGCCACCTGCTCACCGGCATCGAACGCGCCGACTCGGTCACCGTCGACTACCACAAGTCCTTCTTCCAGCCCGTCAGTTCGTCGGCCGTGCTGGTCCGGGACGCCTCGACCCTGCGCCACGCCACCTACCACGCGGACTACCTCAACCCCCGCCGCATGGTGACCGAGCGCATCCCCAACCAGGTCGACAAGTCGCTGCAGACCACACGCCGCTTCGACGCCCTCAAGCTGTGGATGACGCTGCGGGTGATGGGCGCCGACGGCATCGGCCACCTCTTCGACGAGGTGTGCGACCTGGCGCGGCAGGGCTGGGGACTGCTCGCCGCCGACCCGCGCTTCGACGTCGTCGTCGCACCGGCCCTGTCCACCCTGGTCTTCCGCTGCATCCCGGCGGCCGTCACCGACCCGGCCGGGATCGACCGCGCCAACCTCTACGCCCGCAAGGCGCTGCTCGCCTCCGGAGACGCGGTCGTGGCGGGCACGAAGGTCGGCGGCCGCCACTACCTGAAGTTCACCCTGCTCAACCCCGAGACCACGACGGACGACCTGACCGCCGTCCTCGACCTGATCGCCGGCCATGCCGAGCAGTACCTGGGAGAGTCCCTTGACCGTGCCTGCTGAATCCGCCGAAGTCTCCGGCGCTCCCTACGACTTCGTAGGGATCGGCCTCGGCCCCTTCAACCTCGGCCTCGCCTGCCTGACCGAGCCGATCGGCGAACTGAGCGGCGTCTTCCTGGAGGCCAAGCCGGACTTCGAGTGGCACTCGGGGATGTTCCTCGACGGCGCCCACCTGCAGACCCCGTTCATGTCGGACCTGGTCACCCTGGCCGACCCGACCTCCCCGTACTCCTTCCTCAACTACCTGAAGGAGCGCGGCCGGCTGTACTCGTTCTACATCCGCGAGAACTTCTACCCGCTCCGGGTCGAGTACGACGACTACTGCCGGTGGGCCGCGGCCCAACTGGGCAGCATCCGCTTTGGCACGACGGTGACCGAGGTGACGTACGACGAAGGAGCCGAGCTCTACGTCGTGCACACGCACACCGGCGCCACCTACCGCGCCCGCCACCTGGTGCTCGGCACCGGCACCCCGCCCCACGTCCCGGGGGCCTGCCGCGACCTGCCCGGCGGCTTCCTGCACAACTCCCGCTATCGGGAGCACAAGGCGGAACTCCAGCGCAAGAAGTCGATCACCCTGGTCGGCAGCGGCCAGTCCGCCGCCGAGATCTACCACGACCTGCTCACCGGGATCGACGTCCACGGCTACCGGCTGAACTGGGTGACCCGCTCCCCGCGCTTCTTCCCGCTGGAGTACACCAAGCTGACGCTGGAGATGACGTCCCCGGAGTACATCGACTACTACCACGCGCTGCCGGAGCAGACCCGCTATCGCCTCACCGCCGCGCAGAAGGGCCTGTTCAAGGGCATCGACGGCGACCTGATCGACGCGATCTTCGACCTGCTCTACCAGAAGAGCCTCGGCGGCCCGGTCCCCACGCGCCTGCTCACCAACTCCGAGCTGACCGGGGCACGGTACGACGACGGCACGTACACCCTGACCTTCCGGCAGCAGGAGCAGGAGAAGGACTTCGAGCTGCGCTCCGAGGGCCTGGTCCTGGCCACCGGCTACCGCTACACCGAACCGGAGTTCCTCGGTCCCGTCCACGACCGCCTGCGCCGGGACTCCCGGGGCAACCTCGACGTCGCCCGCAACTACGCCGTCGACGTCACCGGCCGGCGCGTCTTCCTGCAGAACGCCGGCGTCCACACCCACAGCGTCACCAGCCCCGACCTGGGCATGGGCCCCTACCGCAACAGCTACATCATCCGCGAGCTGCTCGGCAGGGAGTACTACCCGGTCGAGAAGACGATCGCCTTCCAGGAGTTCGCCGTATGAGCACCACCGAGACGCGAATCGGCACCTTCGCCTTCCGTCCCCTCGACCCGGTCGGGGACGCCGGGCTGCTGCACGCCTGGGTCACCCACCCCAAGGCCGCCTTCTGGATGATGCAGGACGCCCGGCTCGAGGACGTCGAGCGGGCGTACCTGGAGATCGTCGCGGACGAGCACCATCACGCGCTGCTCGGGCTGCACGACGGCGAACCCGCGTTCCTGATGGAGAAGTACGACCCCGCCCACCGGGAACTGGTCGGGCTGTACGAGGCCGAGCCGGGTGACGTCGGCATGCACTTCCTGGTCGGGCCGGCCGACCGGCCCGTGCACGGGTTCACACGGGCCGTCATCACCGCTGTCATGCGGCACCTCTTCGACGACCCCGCAACCGCCCGGGTCGTCGTCGAGCCGGACGTGCGCAACACGGCGGTGCACGCCCTGAACGAAGCCGTCGGGTTCGTCCCCGCACGGGAGATCCACAAGCCGGAGAAGAAGGCGTTGCTGAGCTTCTGCACACGCGCGCGGTTCGAGAAGGCGGTGGCTGCATGATCCACGCCGACGCCGTGGCCCACCTGTCCCCCGAGCGCTGGGAGCAGGCCAATCGCCTCCTCGTGCGCAAGGCGCTCGCCGAGTTCGCACACGAGCGGCTGATCAGGCCCGAGCCGGAGGACGGCGGCCGCTACGCCGTCCGCGGCGACGACGGCCGCACCGTGTACCGCTTCGCCGCCGGCCGCCGCGCCCTGGACCACTGGCAGGTGGAACCGGAGTCCATATCCCGGCACCGGGACGGCACCGAACTGCCGCTCGCCGCACTGGACTTCTTCGTCGAGCTGCGCGGCACGCTGGGACTGAGCGACGAGATCCTGCCCGTCTACCTGGAGGAGATCTCCTCCACCCTCTCCAGCACCTGCTACAAGCTCGCCAAGCCGCAGCTCACCTCGGCCGAGCTCGCGCGCAGCGGTTTCCAGGCCATCGAGACCGGGATGACCGAGGGCCACCCCTGCTTCGTCGCCAACAACGGGCGCCTGGGCTTCGGCGTGCACGAGTACCTGTCCTACGCGCCGGAGACCGCGAGCCCGGTACGGCTGGTGTGGCTGGCCGCGCACCGCTCGCGGGCGGCCTTCACGGCGGGCGCCGGGATCGAGTACGAGGCGTTCGTGCGGGACGAACTGGGCGCGGCCACCGTCGAGCGCTTCCACCGGCAGCTCACCGGCCAGGGCCTGGATCCGGCCGACTACCTCCTCATACCCGTCCACCCCTGGCAGTGGTGGAACAAGCTGACCGTCACCTTCGCGGCCGAAGTCGCCCAGCGGCGCCTGGTCTGCCTGGGCGAGGGCGACGACGAGTACCTGGCCCAGCAGTCCGTCCGGACCTTCTTCAACACCTCCCACCCGCACAAGCACTACGTCAAGACGGCCCTGTCCGTCCTCAACATGGGCTTCATGCGCGGGTTGTCGGCCGCCTACATGGAGGCGACCCCGGCCATCAACGACTGGCTGGCCCGGCTCGTCGACAACGACCCGGTGCTGAAGGCCACGGGCCTGTCGGTCATCCGGGAGCGGGCCGCGGTCGGCTACCGGCACACCGAGTACGAGGCGGCCACGGACCGCCACTCGCCGTACCGCAAGATGCTGGCCGCGCTGTGGCGGGAGAGCCCGGTGCCCTCGCTCCAGGAGGGCGAGTCACTGGCCACCATGGCCTCGCTCCTCCATGTGGACCACGCGGGCGCGTCCTTCGCCGGGGCCCTGATCGAGCGGTCCGGGCTCGCCCCGAAGGAGTGGCTGCGCCGCTATCTGCGGGCCTACTTCACGCCTCTCCTGCACAGCTTCTACGCCTACGACCTGGTCTTCATGCCGCACGGCGAGAACGTCGTGCTGGTGCTGAGGGACGGTGTCGTGCAGCGCGCGGTCTACAAGGACATCGCCGAGGAGATCGCGGTGCTGGACCCCGACGCCGCGCTCCCGCCCGAGGTACGGCGGATCCGGGTGGAGGTGCCGGAGGACAAGAAGCTCCTGTCCGTCTTCACCGACGTGTTCGACTGCTTCTTCCGCTTCCTGTCGGCCCAGCTCGCCTCGGAGAAGGTCCTGCCGGAGGACGACTTCTGGCGTACGGTCGCCGAGGTGGTGCGGGACTACCAGGAGTCGGCACCGGAACTGGCCGACCGGTTCCGCCGGTACGACATGTTCGCGCCCGAGTTCGCCCTGTCCTGCCTCAACCGGCTCCAGCTGCGCGACAACAGGCAGATGGTCGACCTGGCCGACCCGTCCGGCGCACTGCAGCTGGCCGGGAACCTGAAGAACCCCATCGCGGGGCGCTAGGGGGTGTCGTTTGGATCACCGCGGGTCCGCGACGCCTGGCACGGCACCTCGCCGCGTTGTCGCATCACCCGAGTACGCCCGGTACGCGGGTCATGCTCCGCCTTGCGATGCACCGCACCATGCGCGCCGCGGCCTGATCCGCGCTGATCCAAACGACACCCCCTAGACGCCGGCACAGACGGACGGGCACCCCGGAGTACGGTCCTCCCGGGTGCCCGTCAGCGTGTGCGGGGCACTGTGTGCGGGTCAGCGTGTGCTGCTCGGCCAGGGCACCTGCGGCGACCGGTAGTAGCCGATGCCCAGCGCGTCCCAGCGCGGTGCCTGTGCCGCCAGGCGGACCTTGTAGGTGTCCCAGTCGTGCGTGGCCGCGGGGGACCAGCCGAGTTCGGCCGCGCCCGGCAGTCTCGGGAAGGCCATGTAGTCGATGTGGGCGGAGGTGGAGAGGGTCTCCGACCACAGCGGGGCCTCGACGCCCCGGACGGCCGACGCGGGCGCGCCCGGGAGGTAGGCGCCCGGGTTCCAGTCGTAGGCCCTGCGCACCTCGACGTAGCCCGCCCAGGAGAGTCCCAGCGGGGTGTCCTTGGTGTACTTCATGTCGAGGTAGATCCGGTCCGCCGGGGACAGGATCAGCCCGGTGCCGTTCTGCGCCGCCTTGGCGACCTGCGCCTTCTCGGCCGCGCTGGTGGAGTCCAGGCCCCAGTACTGGGCGAGGGCGCCCTTGGCCGGGGTGGCACTGGTCAGCTGGTGCCAGCCGATCACCGTCTTGCCGTACTTGGCGACGATCGGCTGTACGCGGTCCATGAACTTCACGTAGTCGTCGTGGCTGGTGGAGTGCGCCTCGTCGCCGCCGATGTGGAGGTAGCGGCCGGGGGTGAGGGCCGCCAGTTCCCGTACGACGTCGTCCAGGAAGCGGTACGTGACCTCCTTGGGCACGCACAGCGAGCTGAAGCCGACGTTGGTGCCCGTGTAGAGCGGGGGCGCGACACCGTTGCAGTTCAGCTCGGCGTAGGAGGCGAGGGCCGCGTTGGTGTGGCCGGGCATGTCCACCTCGGGCACGACCTCCAGATAGCGGGAGGCGGCGTAGCGGACGATCTCCTGGTAGTCGGCCTTGGTGTAGTAGCCGCCCTTGCCGCCGCCGACCTGGGTCGAGCCGCCGTAGGTCGCCAGGCGCGGCCAGGAGTCCACGGCGATGCGCCAGCCCTGGTCGTCACTGAGGTGCAGGTGCAGCTCGTTGATCTTGTAGAGGGCGAGTTCGTCGATGTAGCGCTTGACCTGCGCGACGGTGAAGAAGTGACGGGCGACGTCGAGCATCGCCCCCCGGTAGGCGTAGCGGGGGCTGTCCTGGATGGTGCCGGCCGCGACGAGCCACGGGCCGGGCTGCACGGTGTCCTTCTCGACGGTGGCCGGCAGCAGCTGGCGCAGTGTCTGCACGCCGTGGAAGAGGCCGGCCGGCTCCCGGGCGGTGATCGTCACCCCATTGCTTCCGCTGTCGAGGCGGTAGCCCTCGGCGCCGTAGGCGCCCTTGGTCAGGCGCAGTTGGATGCCGGCCTGGCCGTGCGTGGTCAGGGGCAGGCGGTAACCGGTCGAAGGACGGAGGATGCCCGCCAGATACTCGCCGATCCGCACCGCGGCACGGGAGTCGTCGACGCGGATGCGGGTGTCGCGGGTGAGGTGGTACGGGGCTCCGCCCGCCCGCACCGAGGCGGGGGCCGGGACGACCTGGCCCAGCGGTGCCGCGGCCCGCGCTTGTCCGGCGGGTGCGGCGCCGCCGGCGAAGACCCCGGCCGCCGCCACGAGCAGCAACGAACCCAGGGCGCGGGTCACACGGGTAGTAGGGGGAGTCGTTCTGTGGTGCCGTCTCACATGGGCTCCCTTCACGCGACTCGGGGGCTCGATGAGCCCCCGACGGGTGTAGACCACTGTCTCGCACATGCGGTGAAACAATCCCCCCATGGCGGAAATCATCCAGAAGGACGGCACGTGGGCATTCGATGGCGACGCCGTGCGGCTGACCCCGGGACGGGACAAGAACGTCAGTCTCTTCCGCAGGACCCTGGGTGAACTCGTCGTTCCGCTGGGGGCGCTGGCGGGCGTCTCGTTCGAGCAGGGCAGGAAGGCGGGGCGGCTCCGGCTGCGGCTGCGGGAGGGCGCCGACCCGATGCTGCACGCCACCGGCGGGCGGCTGACCGAGCTCAACGATCCCTATCAGCTGCTCGTCGACTCCGACCGCTACGGCGTCGCCGAGTACTTCGTGGACGAGGTCCGCAACGCCCTGCTGCTGGACGGGGTGTCGGCCGATCCGGTGACGGAGTATCTGCTGCCCGGACCGGCCGTGCCGCTGTCGGTGTCCGCCGGGGACGGCACGGTGAGCTTCGACGGCGAGCTGGTCCGCCTGGAGTGGAACTGGAAGACGGAGGACGCCAAGGCCGCCGCCGGCCCCCGCACTCTCACCCTCGCCGACATCGTCTCGGTCGAGTGGCTGCCGGCGGCCGGGCTGGAGAACGGCTGTCTGCGCTTCACCGTGCGCGACGCGCCCACCAAGGCCCCGCCGAAGCTCGACCCGAACGCCGTCGACCTGTGGGGCTTCAAGAAGGACCCGCTGATGGCGCTTGTCGCGGCGGCCGTGCAGGCACGGCTGCCGCATCCGTCGGCGGCCGCCGAGGACGCCCCACGGACCGTGCGGCCCGAGCCCGCCGAGCAGCCCGCGCCGGGCGGGGAGGACGACCACGACGCGCTGTTGCGGCGGCTGCGCGAGCTCGGGGAGCTGCACCGCACGGGGGTGCTGACGGACGAGGAGTTCACCATGGCCAAGCAGGCGGTCCTCAAGCGCATGTAGGCAGGCAGGGGCCCCCGACCCGCGTGCGCGGATGAGGACCGTCTGCGTGCCGTGAGCGCCGTGCCCGGTCCTCCGGGCGGCGCCGCGGTTACTTCGCCCGGCGGGCCACCGTGAAGTGGTCGATCCGGTCGCCGGTCTCGGCGATGCCCTGGACCTTCAGGGTGGTGTAGCGGCCCTTCGGCGCGGGCGTGACGTCCACGCGCAGGAAGGAGTAGTTGAGGTAGCGCACGCGCGACCAGGTGACGGTCTCGTTCTGCTTGCCGTCCTTGAGGTTGATGAACGAGGCCACCGAGTCGACCTCGTGCTCGTGACCCTCGTAGGAGTCCGGGGCGCTGAAGGCGTACAGGCTGCGGCCGGCCGCGCCCGCCGTCACGTAGACCACGCCCTCGGTCTCCGAGTACGCCGTACCGCCGATCGGCAGCTTCTTGGTGACCTCGTTGCCCTTGATGACGTCCGTGCGCTCGTACTGGTGGTTGTGGCCGTTGATGACGAGGTCGACCTGGTACTTGTCGAACAGCGGCACCCACTCCTGTCGCACGCCCCCCTCCGAGGCGTGCGCGGTGGAGGTGCAGTAGGCGCAGTGGTGGAAGAAGACGATGATGAAGTCGACGTCCTTCGAGGCGCGGAACTTCTTCAGCTGGGCCTCGAACCACTTGGTCTGGGTGCCACCGGAGATTCCGAGGTTGGCCGGGATCTCGAAGGAGACGTCGTTGGGGTCCAGCGAGATGACCGCCGTGTTGCCGTAGACGAAGGAGTAGACGCCCGGGAGGTTCTTCTGGTCCGGGCCGTTGTCCGGGAGCGTCCAGCGGGCTTCCTCGCCGCCGTAGCCGTTGGGCGAGTACCAGGCCTCCATGTCGTGGTTGCCGTAACTGACCATCCACGGGATCTGCTTGGCGACCGACTCGGTCTGGTACAGGAACTGGTCCCAGGTGCGCGAGTCGAAGCCGGTGTCGGTGGTCTTGCCCGCACCGGACGGGTCGCCGTAGGCGATGTCGCCGGCGTGCAGGTGGAAGGCCGGGTTCTGGCCGAGGATCAGGCTGTCGTTGGCCAGGGCGTGGTAACTGACGCCCTGGTCGCCGAAGGCCGTGAAGGTGAACGGTTCCTTGTGCGAGGGAGCGGTGGTGAAGGTGCCCAGGGTGCCGAGCAGGTGTCGCTCGGCCGGGTCGAAGCCCTGGTGGCCGACGCCGTAGTAGTACGTCCTGCCGGGGCGCAGGTTGGTGAGCTTGGCGTGCAGGTAGTACTGCGTGTGGTCGCCGCCGGCACCGACGCCGGCCGGGGTGTGGAGGGTGCGGACCTCGGCGGGGATCCTGCGGGACAGGTCGCAGGGGTGGGCGCCGATGCGGATGAACGGCTTCTGCACGGCGACCGGGACCTGCCAGGAGACCGTGATCTCGGTGCGGGGGTCGTTGCCGAAGGCGAGGTGACGGCCGAAGGGCGCGACGAGCGCGCCGTCGACCGTCTCGGCGGCGGAGGCGGTGCGCTGGGTGGGGACCGCGGCCCGGGCGGTCGCGGCCTGGGCGGTGGCACCCGGCACGAATGCGCCACCCGCGACGGCGCCCAGCGTGACCGCGCCGCCTCTGATCATCGTGCGCCGCGAGAATCTCGCCCGCAGGTACTCGTGCTGCTCGGCCGTGCTCATGCGCTCGGCGAGCTTCTCAGGTACTCCCATGCGTGGAATGTCCATGGCGACTGAAAGTGCTCCACATCTGCAACGAGACGCAAGACACACGATGGACAGCTTGGAAACAGCGGTTCATAACAAGACGAACAGCAATCTGCCCGAAATCGGGCAGGCTCCTTGCGAAAGTCTCGGCGGTACTCCAGGATCTACCGGGTGCACGACGAACTCCTTGATCATTTGGCGCGCTCCACGTCCCTGACCCGGGGCGAGGCGCTGCGTGTGATCCAGGACGTGCTCGCCTACTTCGACGAGACGACCGAGGAGTACGTCCGTCGCCGCCACCGCGAGCTCCAGGCCCAGGGCCTGGTGAACGCGACGATCTTCGAACGGATCGAGGCGGACCTGAAATACCGCGCGGTGGCGCCGCCGGAGCTCTCCCTCCGGCAGCTGCGACGCATCGTCTACGGCTGAGGGAATACGTATATATGTGTGGAATCGTCGGATACATCGGGAAGCGTGACGTCGCCCCGCTGCTCCTGGAGGGCCTGCAGCGCCTCGAGTACCGCGGCTACGACTCCGCGGGCATCGTGGTCACCTCGCCCAAGACGGCCGGCCTGAAGATGGTCAAGGCCCAGGGCCGGGTCCGCGACCTGGAGGCGAAGGTCCCGGCGCGGTTCAAGGGCACCACCGGCATCGCGCATACCCGCTGGGCCACCCACGGCGCCCCCTCCGACGTGAACGCCCACCCGCACATGTCGGCCGACAACAAGGTCGCCGTCGTGCACAACGGCATCATCGACAACGCCTCCGACCTGCGCCGCAAGCTGGAGGCCGACGGCGTCGAGTTCCTCTCCGAGACGGACACCGAGGTCCTCACCCACCTCATCGCCCGCTCCCCGGCCGAGAAGCTGGAGGAGAAGGTCCGCGCCGCCCTGCGCCTGGTCGAGGGCACCTACGGCATCGCGGTCATGCACGCCGACTTCTCCGACCGCATCGTGGTGGCCCGCAACGGCTCCCCGGTCGTCCTCGGCATCGGCGAGAAGGAGATGTTCGTCGCCTCGGACATCGCCGCGCTGGTCACCCACACCCGCCAGATAGTCACCCTCGACGACGGCGAGATGGCCACCCTCAAGGCCGACGACTTCCGCACGTACACCACCGAGGGCACCCGCACCACCGCCGAGCCGACCACCGTCGAGTGGGAGGCCGCCTCCTACGACATGGGCGGCCACGACACCTACATGCACAAGGAGATCCACGAGCAGGCCGACGCCGTGGACCGTGTGCTGCGCGGCCGCATCGACGACCGGTTCGCCACCGTGCACCTCGGCGGCATCAACCTCGACGCCCGCGAGGCCCGCGCGGTGCGCCGGGTGAAGATCCTCGGCTGCGGCACCTCGTACCACGCGGGCATGATCGGCGCCCAGATGATCGAGGAGCTGGCCCGCATCCCCGCCGACGCCGAGCCCGCCTCCGAGTTCCGCTACCGCAACGCGGTCGTGGACCCCGACACCCTGTACATCGCGGTCTCGCAGTCCGGTGAGACGTACGACGTGCTGGCGGCCGTCCAGGAGCTCAAGCGCAAGGGCGCCCGGGTGCTGGGCGTCGTCAACGTCGTCGGCTCGGCGATCGCCCGTGAGGCGGACGGCGGCATCTACGTGCACGCCGGTCCCGAGGTGTGCGTGGTGTCGACCAAGTGCTTCACGAACACCACCGTCGCCTTCGCGCTCCTCGCGCTGCACCTCGGCCGCATCCGCGACCTGTCGGTCCGCGACGGCAAGCGGATCATCGACGGTCTGCGCAAGCTGCCGGAGCAGATCTCCGAGATCATGAAGCAGGAGGAGGAGATCAAGAAGCTGGCCGAGAGCTACGCCGACGCCCGCTCGATGCTCTTCATCGGCCGGGTCCGGGGCTACCCGGTGGCCCGCGAGGCCTCCCTGAAGCTCAAGGAGGTCTCGTACATCCACGCCGAGGCCTACCCGGCCTCCGAGCTCAAGCACGGTCCGCTGGCCCTGATCGAGCCCGCCCTGCCGACGGTCGCGATCGTGCCGGACGACGACCTGCTGGAGAAGAACCGGGCGGCCATGGAGGAGATCAAGGCCCGCAGCGGCAAGATCCTCGCCGTCGCCCACCAGGAGCAGGAGAAGGCCGACCAGACCATCGTGGTGCCGAAGAACGAGGACGAGCTGGACCCGATCCTCATGGGCATCCCCCTGCAACTCCTCGCCTACCACACGGCGTTGGCGCTGGGCCGGGACATCGACAAGCCGCGCAACCTCGCCAAGTCGGTGACGGTGGAGTAAACGCTCCGGCTCAGGCCGGACAAGCCGAGGCCCGACAAGCCGAGGCCCGACATGAGAACGGACCCCCACGTGTTGCCACCAGACACGCGGGGGTCCGTTCCATCGCCGGGTTCGCCCTCCCCCGAGTTCTCGACTTCGCTCGAACAGGGGGCCCCGTCCCCGGCGTCGGCTGCCGTTCAGCCGGTGGCCGTCACCCCCCGGCCGGCAGCGCGTCGCGGAAATGCCGTGGGCCAGTGGGCCAGAGCCGCGGTCGCCGCGTACCAGGCCACCGCTCCCGCCGCCACGGCGAACCAGCCGCCCACCTTGGCGAGGCTGCCGTTGTCGGCGAAGCGCGCGACGGCGAGCAGGAGCAGCGAGACGAAGAACAGCCCGTAGGTGCCCTGGCCGAGCACGTCGCCGCCCGCGAGGGTCAACGTGAGGGCGACGAGGGCGAACAGGAGCAGGAAGAGTCCCGCGCCGTTGCCGGAGATCTGGTTGCCGGCCGAGACGGCCCAGGTGAACCACAGGGCGCCGAGTGCGGAGAAGGCCGTACCGGTCACGGTGTCGCGGTCGCGCAGGGCGAGCAGTCCGGCGACGAACAGCGCGACGCCGCCCACGTAGTGAGCGAGTGTCACGGCGTCGTCCGCCGTGACGCCGTCGATGATCCTGGTGTACCCGAGGCCGAAGGCCAACAGCGTGACACCGAGGGCGAGTCGGCCGACGATGGTGGTGGTGCTTCCCGCGGAGACGTCGTTGTCCACGGCGGGCTCCCTTCATGCATGTGCAGTTGTGCGGTGACCGATATATGCCCTTCACAAGGGCACAAACACCTCTACGCGCGGGTAGGTTCAGACGGTCACGGAAGCCGGAGCGGAAGTCGGAACGGCGTTCCCACGGCTCATCCCGCCTGGGACAACGGCGAGTTACGGAATGACGACGACGGGGCGCTGCGCGCGCTTGGCGAGTCGTCCGGCGACGGAGCCGAAGATCCGGCCGACGATACCGTGCGTGGAGCCGACGACGATCGCGTCCGCCTCGTACTCCTTGCCGACCTCTTCGAGCTCGTGGCAGATGTCGCCGCCCCGCTCGACCAGGATCCAGGGCACCTCGGCGAGGTAGTCCGCACAGGCCAGTTCGAGCCCGAGGACCTCGGTGCGGTGGTCGGGCACGTCCACGAAGACCGGGGGCTCACATCCCGCCCACACCGTGGTGGGCAGCCGGTTGGCGACATGCACGATGATCAGCCCCGAGCCGGAGCGCTGGGCCATGCCGATCGCATAGGCGAGGGCGCGCTCGCTGGAGGTCGATCCGTCGAAGCCGACGACGACGCCGTGCTTGAACGCCGGATCGCAGGAGGGGCGTGGCTCTTCCGCCGCCAGGGGATCGGCCGCCGTGGGATCGGCAACCGGCCGCTTGCGGTCCGCGGGTTCGAAGAATTCGTGACCGGCCATGGCTGTCTCGGCGATGTGATCCTTTATCGGGGACGACAGTGTGCGGCGGAGCTGTGTCCGGGAAGGGTCTTCCCGTCCCCATACCCCCAAGGGTACGGCGGCACGCCTCCTTAGCCCAGATCCCGCCCACGCTCCTCGGCGGTTCCCCGGAGCATGCACGAGCGGCGCACGTAACGCAATGGTTGCTGCCCCGTACAGGCGGTTTGCAACAGGATTCACTTGCCGGGCCGGATGATCGCGCCCCCCTGGCGCCGCCCCCTTTCCCCGGTGCCGCGGGAAAGGCCGTCCGGCGCGCACAGTGACCGAGTGATCGAACACGCGTTGAACCCGTTGAACCGCCGCCGTAGGGAGCACGCCGTGTCCGGACCCCGCACAGATCAGCGACGCCCCTCGCCGCCCCCCGCGACCGACACCGCGAGCGACGTGGTGCGCTGGGCTGCCTTCAGTTGCACCCTCGTCCCCGTGGTCCTGCTCTGGTACGGCAGCTCGCTCGCCGGCGCGACGGGCGCGGCCCTGGGCCTCGCCGCCGTCACCGCGGTCTGCCGGATCCTGCTGCGCCAGTCCGAACGCGGGGCGGCCCGGCTGCTCGCCGAGGAACGGGCCCCGCACCGTGGCCGTCATCACAGGACCGGCACGGGTGCACACAGAGGCGGACGTCACTCGGGAGCGACGACACCGGTCGACTGACCGGTTTCCGCGCACGCGCCCGTATCTTTTCAGCCAACTTCTCGAACCTGTGCATTCCCGGGCCGAAGCACCCTTCGCCCCCCGTTTGACCTGCACGGAAAGGGCCCCGAGGGGCCTGCGCACCCTACGGGGATTGGCCACTGCGACAAGGCGCACTTCCCTGCACGCCCCACGAGTGCAACGCTTCGTGATCGAATGCTTCACGCCAAGTTGCCATGTCGACAATGCACCGGGTGCCGAACTGGTCATCCGGGCACGGCGGGACACAGTAGATTCGATCTTGACTGTCGTACGGCGGGGGACTCGTGCAGGACCAAGGGGAAACGTGCAGGAGCGACACAATCGAGGAGCCGCGACCAACGAGGGGGGCTTAGCAGTATGAGCCACGACTCCACTGCCGCGCCGGAAGCCGCGGCCCGGAAACTTTCCGGGCGACGTCGCAAGGAGATCGTTGCGGTGCTGCTGTTCAGCGGCGGCCCCATCTTTGAAAGTTCCATTCCGCTTTCGGTGTTCGGGATTGACCGCCAGGACGCCGGAGTGCCGCGCTACCGACTACTGGTGTGCGCCGGCGAGGAAGGCCCGCTGCGGACCACAGGGGGCCTGGAACTCACCGCACCACATGGCCTGGAAGCGATCTCACGCGCGGGCACGGTCGTCGTACCGGCCTGGCGTTCGATCACTTCTCCGCCACCGGAAGAAGCGCTCGACGCACTGCGCCGGGCGCACGAGGAGGGTGCCCGCATCGTCGGGTTGTGCACCGGCGCCTTCGTGCTCGCGGCGGCGGGCCTGCTGGACGGACGTCCCGCCACCACGCACTGGATGTACGCGCCGACGCTGGCCAAGCGCTATCCGTCGGTGCACGTGGATCCAAGAGAGCTGTTCGTGGACGACGGGGACGTGCTGACGTCGGCCGGTACGGCCGCCGGGATCGACCTGTGCCTGCACATCGTGCGGACGGACCACGGCAACGAGGCGGCCGGCGCGCTCGCCCGGCGCCTCGTCGTGCCGCCGCGCCGCAGCGGAGGTCAGGAACGCTATCTCGACAGGTCTTTACCCGAAGAGATCGGCGCCGACCCGCTGGCCGAGGTCGTCGCCTGGGCGCTGGAGCACCTCCACGAGCAGTTCGACGTGGAGACGCTGGCGGCGCGGGCGTACATGAGCAGGCGTACGTTCGACCGCCGCTTCCGCTCGCTCACGGGGAGCGCGCCGCTGCAGTGGCTGATCACCCAGCGGGTGCTGCAGGCGCAGCGCCTCCTGGAGACATCGGACTACTCGGTGGACGAGGTCGCCGGGCGCTGCGGCTTCCGCTCGCCGGTGGCCCTGCGCGGGCACTTCCGCCGGCAGCTGGGCTCGTCCCCGGCCGCGTACCGGGCGGCGTACCGGGCGCGCAGGCCGCAGAGCGAGAGGCCGGGGGACGGCGACGGGCCGGTGGCGGGGATCGGGGGCTCGGCCGGATCCGCCGGTACGGCGCCCTCCACGGGGCCGCTCGGCATGCCGAGCCAGACGGCCCATACGCCGTCACTGCACCCCGAGGGGCCGCTGCCGCACCAGACGCGACGCACCCCGGCAGCCCTGTCGGCAAGCCTCCCGGGCCCACGCACCGGAAGCTGACGCCCGAGAGCGGACGGGCACTCCCTCGCCCACCCACCCGACTCGACGGTGGGTGGGCAACCCACCCCCGCGGCATCGCCCACCCACCCGACTCGACGGTGGGTGGGCAACCCACCCCCGCGCCATCGCCCACCCACCCGACTCGACGGTGGGTGGGCAACCCACCCCCGCGCCATCGCCCACCCACCCGACTCGGTCGGAGGAGGACCACCCCGCCCTGGGCTCCGTCCGGGCCCCGGCGGGGACACCGTCCCCCGCGTCCCTGGGAAACTCCGGCCGCGGCACCTCCGGGGACACCGTCCCCCAGACTCTGGCGGACACCAGCCCTCCCGCCGCGTGGCTCGGCCCCGCAGCCCGGCGCATTGCCCACCCACGAAACGACATCCGCGACGTCCGGAAGACCGAAGACCTCAGCGGTGCCGGGGACGGAGTTCTCGCCAGGGTGCGGGGTGGAGCCCCAAGGCGACGGGAGCCGACATCCGCCGGGGCCCGGGAAGTCCCCGTCGGGGGCCGGGGCGGAGCCCCGGGGCGGGGGCCATTTCTCCGACCGAGTCGGGTGGGTGGGTGAGTGGGCGATGCCCCCGGAGATGATCAGCCCGCCGCCCTTCGGCGGTGATCATCCCGTGCACGGCCGGCCCGCGGAGCGGCAACGCGCCGTAAGGTTAGACACATGAACGACCGCATGGTGTGGATCGACTGCGAGATGACCGGCCTCTCGCTGTCCGACGACGCTCTCATCGAGGTGGCCGCCCTCGTCACCGACTCCGAGCTGAACGTACTCGGCGAGGGCATCGACATCGTCGTCCGGCCGCCGGACTCGGCACTGGAGACGATGCCGGAGGTGGTGCGCCAGATGCACACCGCGTCCGGCCTGCTCGCCGAACTGTCCGGCGGCACGACGCTGAAGGACGCCGAGGAGCAGGTCCTCGCCTACGTACGGGAGTACGTCAAGGAACCCGGCAAGGCGCCCCTGTGCGGAAACTCCGTCGGCACGGACCGCGGCTTCCTGCTGCGTGACATGCCGGCGCTGGAGAGCTACCTCCACTACCGGATCGTGGACGTCTCCTCCATCAAGGAACTGGCCAGGCGCTGGTACCCCCGGGCGTACTTCAACAGCCCGGAGAAGAACGGCAACCACCGCGCCCTCGCCGACATCCGCGAGTCCATCGCCGAGCTGCGCTACTACCGCGAGGCCATCTTCGTCCCGCAGCCCGGCCCCGACTCCGACACCGCCAGAGCGATCGCCGCGAAGCACGTTCTGCCTGCGCAGTAGGCGTTCCGGAGCCCCGCAAAGGGGCGCCGCGAAAGCCTGGCGCGAGCACCCCTTCGGACCCTGTACACTTTTTCTCGGCCGGTCGGGGAAACCACGGAAGTCCAACCGCCGGTCATGGTGGGTGTAGCTCAGCTGGTAGAGCACCTGGTTGTGGTCCAGGATGTCGCGGGTTCGAGTCCCGTCACTCACCCCACGTAACAGGCCCATTACCTGCGGAAACGCAGGTAATGGGCCTGTCTGCCGTTCGGCCACGGCCGAACCACGGCCCATCCGCCCGCGATTCGAGTCGTCCGGGGAAGAGCGACAGCCGTCACGTGGCGGGGATCGACTGGTGACAGAGGCTCGTGGAGCAGACCCGCGACGGGACGCAGCGGACGTGGTGGCTGCCGCGCGCTGTGGTCAGGCTGCTCGACGCGGCCGAGCACACCGAAACGCAGTGGCTGCAAGCCGCGCGGACCCGCCAGGCAAGCGCGGGCGCCACCGAGCCGCCCTCCCACCCTCGGCAGGCCCGGGACGCCGGCGGTCGGCAGACGACGAGCCCCGAGGGCCCCACCGCCTCACTGCGCCCGTACAACAAAGAGCTGGAAGGCCAGCTGTACCCACCGGTCCAGAACTGGGTGACACTCTGTTTCAGTCGCGGCCCCCTTGCATGAGTCGGCCAAGGAGCGTGGCCGCTTGACGCAGCGCCTCCTCGGGGGGGCAGGCGGGTGCCGTGGTCGAAGGCCTGTGTGAAGTCCGCGTCGCCCAGGGTGGTGCGGGCTGCGTGGGTGATGCGGTCGACGTCGGTGCGTTCGGCCGGGGGCAGGGGGGCGCCGACGCTGCGGCGGGCTCCGTCGGCGGCGCCGAGCAGCAGGGCCGCGCAACTGGCGGCCGACTGGGTGCCGTGCAGGGCTGCCGCGCCGGCGAGACCTTCCAGGGACAGCGCGAGGGCGCGCGGTTCGCCGAGTGCGCGTGCCACGTCCAGGCCGCGCTGTCGCCTGCGGCGGTGAACAGCTTCAGCGCCCGGTCATTCAGCTCACCGCTGTCGGCGGCAGCTCCCGCGCTGAACAGGCCGTACGCGCACAGCCACAGCGCTCGCGCGCGGCGCGCCGGGTCGGGGACGGCGTCGCCGTCCGGCGTGCCGGTAGCCGCGTCGTGATCGCCGGTGAGCAGGGCGAAGGCGGCATCCAGCAGGGTCTGTTCGGCGTCGGATTCCGCTGTGGCGGCCGTGGTGGCGTCCAGGACCGCGCGCAGACTGCGGCGTGCCTGGACAAGCCGTCCGCGCAGCAGTCACCAATCGCTCCGCTGGTCGAGCCGAGCGGTCAGCGCGTGCTGCCCGAGCGGCAGGTGCTCTTACCCGCGTCGGCGATACAGGGACTGCACCAGTTCATCAACGCCAGTCCGTGGGACTGGAAGCCGGTGCGCCGCAGACTCGCCCTGCACGCACGTCGCGGCGAGTGCGGCGCCGTATGCCTGGACGGTCGCCGAACTCTTCATCCCGAAGACCGGCAGGCACTCCGTTGGCGTGCACCGCCGCCTGGACACCGTCACCGGACGCGAAGTCAACTGCCAGCGGGCGCTGGGCCTCTATCTGGCGGGCGAGCTCCACTCCTTTGGCGCCGCACTACGACCCCGGTCGACTGGAGCCTGGTGCTCAACGGCCCCTGGGACTGGGACCCGCAGCGCAGGCGCGGAGCCGGATACCGGAGGAAGAGAGGGAGCGCCCGGTCGGCGCCTCTGTCCTCGACCATGCCGCGGACGCGGTCACACTGCCGCATGCGGCCGGGCTGCCCTGGGTCCTCGATCTGACCCGGTGCGACGACGCAGCCGGCGTGCCGGCAGGACTGGCCCGGGAACGGCTGGATGTGGTGTGCGAGGTCGACCCCGGACAGGTCGTGCTCGTCGGACAGCACACGCCGACCGTGAGCACGGCGGGCGCGGTGATGGGGACACGGCACGCGCGGCAGCCGCATGTGATGGTGCGACAGACCCGGGAGGGCGGCGCCAAAGCAGTGCCGATCTACGCTTACGCCGACACGGTCCGACTGCCGCAACTCACGGTGGGTGAACCTCGCTGCGGCGCGCCTTCCCCAGCCCTGCCGCGGTGCCGGGATCGTCCCTCCACGATGAGACCTCCGACCGAAACGACATCTATTTTGGACAATAAAAGGTATCGTTTCACTGGCAGGGCTAACAGCGGAGGGACCATCCACATGGCCAGAACAGTCATCGACCTCGATGAAGACATGGTCACCGAGGCCATGCGCATCTTTGGAGCCAAAACGAAGGCCAAAGCCGTCCGCCTCGCCATGGAAGACGCCGTCAAGAGGCACCTGCGACAAGAGGGCTTCGACGCCATGGAGGCCGGCGAGTTCGACTTCAGTGAGATTGTCGAGAACACCGGCCCCCGCAACGCTGACGGCTCCCTCAAGCACGACGGCGACCGCGACGGAGGCCGGGCCGCCTGATGCAGGACCACTACCTGATCGACAAGTCCGCCCTCGCCCGCTGGACGAAGCCGAGTGTCAAGGAGGTACTCAAGCCCCTTCACGAGCGTTACCTCCTCGCAGTGTGCCAGCCCACCGAGTACGAGATGATCCACTCTGCGCGGGACGGCTCCGAGGCGACCCGGATCAGTACCTGGCTCCATGCCTTCGACTACATCCACGCCGACGACCGCACCTTCGTCCGCGCCCTGGAAGTTCAGCGCCACGCCCTCAACGCAGGCTTCCACCGCGCGCTGTCCCTCCCCGACCTACTGATCGCCGCCACGGCAGAACTGCACCAGCGGACAGTCCTCCACTACGACGGCGACTTCGACATGATCGCTTCTCTGACGGGACAACCCGCCGAATGGGTCGTACCACCCGGCAGCGCCGACCGTTGAGCGGGCCGCCCGTCTACCGGGCGAGGTCGGCGGCCGGAAGCCTCGAGTCACACGTTCCGTAGCGACAACAGCCATGCCAGGTCCGCCGCGGCCTGACTGCGGACCGCCTGTTCACGGGTGAATCCGGATCTCCGTCCGGCACGTGGTGCGCATGGGCACGATCTCAACGCTCATGCGCATCCATCGTCCGACCGGAGCGTTTGGCCATGGCCAAACCGGATGCCGCACAGCGTCATCACCCGTCGCCCGTACGCCCGGATTTGCCCACGTGCACGGCAAAGACGCAGGTCACGATAGTGATACGAACAGGTTCGAGTCCCGTCACTCACCCTGAGTGGTCAGTCGGCGACTCTGTACGACAGAGTCACCGGCTGCTTCCTTTTCCGGCGCGGCCGGCCTGCCGCGCAGCGGCACCTCCCTGATCGAGACCGCCGCGAGGAAGCCCACCGCGCACAGGGCGGCAGCCGCCAGGAAGACGTGCCGGGTACCGGTGGCCACCTCGTGGAGGTACGCCTGCCCCACGGCCCCCGGGCGGACGGCCCGGGTGAACAGGCTGCCGAAGACCGCCACCCCGAGCGACCCACCGAGCGTGCGGAACAGGTTGGTCGCCGCCGAGGCCGCACCCATGTCCCGCAGTCCGACGCTGTTCTGGGCGATGGTGGCGGCCATCTGCATCGTCAGGCCCAGCCCCAGTCCGGCCACCGCCATCCAGCAGCCGGTCAGGGCGCGCGAGGTGCCCGTGTCCATCGTGGACAGCAGCAGCATGCCCACGGCCAGCAGCACGGTACCGGCGACCGGGAAGACCTTGTAGCGGCCGGTGCGGGACATGATCTTCCCGGCGACGTTCGAGGCGATGACGACGGGGATCATCAGCGGCAGCAGCAACAGACCGGAGCCGGCCGCCGACGCGCCCTGCACCGTCTGCTGGAACAGCGGCAGGTAGAGCGCCGACCCGAACATCACCACGCCTGCGGTCAGCAACAGCACCGTGGCGAGCGGGAAGTTGCGGTGACCCGTGAAGATCCGCGGCGGCAGCAGCGGTTCGGCGCCGCGCCGCTCGACCGCCACGAAGGCGGCCGTGGTGACGACGGCCACCGCGGCGAGCGCGAGGATCTGCCAGGACGTCCAGGCGTACGTCGTACCCGCCCAGGTGGCCGCGAGGACGACCGCGCTGATCCCGGCGGTCAGCAGGACGGCGCCCGCCCAGTCGATCCGGGCCCTCACCCGCTGCTCGGGCAGCCGCAGCATCGACTGGACCCAGACGAGGGCGACCACCCCCAGCGGCAGGTTGACGTAGAAGGCCCAGCGCCAGCCGAGGTGGCCGGTGACGAACCCGCCGACGAGCGGTCCCCCGATGACGCCGGCCGCCATCACGGTGGCCGTCATGCCCTGGTAGCGGCCGCGCTCCCGCGGTGACACCAGGGTGCCGATCAGGGCGAACGCCCCGGCGGCCAGCCCGCCGGCGCCCAGACCCTGCAGGGCGCGGAACTCGATCAGCTGGACCATCGAGTGCGCGGCGCCGGCGAGCAGCGAGCCGATCAGGAACACCACGATCGACGCCAGGAAGAGGCGCTTGCGGCCGTACAGGTCACCGAGCTTGCCCCAGAGGGGAGTTGAGACGGCGGTGGCCAGTGTGTACGCGGTGACGACCCAGGAGATGTGCTCCAGGCCGCCCAGGTCACGGACGATCGTCGGCATCGCCGTACCGACGATGTTGTTGTCGAGCATTCCCAGCAGCATGGCGAGCATGACGCCAAGCAGGGTCCAGCGGACGTTCACGGGCGGTTTCGAGGTATCCGAGGCGGGCGTGGGCATGACGGGTCACCCCTTTCCAGGAGGACGTGGAAGGAAGTACGGAGCTGCGGCCGGGGCTGCGCCTCACCGGCCGCCGACCCAAGAAAAGCACACCGACCCAATAAGTGCAACGACTCAACTTTTTGGGTTAGACAACTCGGTCGGGGTAGGCTGCCCAACATGACCGAGACGACGACCGGAGCGACGACCGGACCGGCGCCCGGACCGGCGCCCGGACCGGCGATGGGCCGCCGCGAGCGCAAGAAGGCCGCCACCCGGCAGGCACTGGCCGACGCGGCACTGCGCCTGTTCCTCGAACACGGCTACGACCAGGTGAGCATCAAGGACGTCGCCGAGGCCGCGGACGTGTCCACCACGACCCTGTTCAAGCACTTCCCGAGCAAGGAGGCGCTGGTCTTCGACCTGGACGCCGACCAGGAGGCCGCTCTGGTCGCCGCGGTCCGCGACCGGGCGCCCGGCACCTCCGTCCCCGAGGCGCTGCGGGAACACGTACTGCGCTCGCGTCTGTTCGCGCCCGAGTACAGCGAGGAGATCGCCACCTTCCGTGAACTCATCCGCGGCACACCAGCGCTGACCGACTACCACCGGCGCATGTGGATGCGACACGAACGCGCGCTGGCCGAGGCCGTCGCCACCGAGCTCGGCGCCCCCGCGGACGACCCGGCCTGCGCCGCCCTCGCCCACTTCGCCCTGGAGGCCCGCACCCTCAGCAGCACCTCCCCCGATCCCCGCAGGGCGGTCCACGCCGCCTTCGACCTGCTGGAACGCGGCTGGAACGCCGTGCACCCCCAGGGCTGAGGACCACGACCGCCGGCCGCCACGACAGCCCGCGGCCGTGGTCGGCGACCGCGGCCGCTGCCGCCGCCAACGGCTGCCCGGACCCGGCCCGCTACGACGACGTACGCGCCACCAGCTCGGTGGGCAGCACCATGTGCCGCCGCTCCGGGCCGCGTGCGGCCGCCGGGCGGCGGTCGGCGATCTCGGCCTGGAGGAGGTCGATCATCGCCCGGCCCATCTCCTCGATCGGCTGGCGGACGCTGGTGAGCGGCGGGTCCATGTGGCGGGCGATGGCCGAGTCGTCGTAGCCGACCAGGGCCACGTCGTCGGGGATGCGGCGGCCCGCCTCGCGCAGCACCTGGCGGGCACCGGCCGCCGTCACGTCCGAGGCCGCGAAGACCGCGTCCAGGCCGGGGCGGCGCTCCAGCAGCCGTGCCATCGCGCGGCGGCCTCCCTCCTCGGTGAAGTCGCCCGGTTCGACGAGGAGTTCGTCCACTTCGTGACCGGCGTCGCGCAGGGCGTCCCGGTAGCCGTCGACGCGGCACTGGGCGCCGTAGACGTCCAGGCGCCCGGTGATGTGGGCGATCGTACGGCGGCCGCGCGCCAGCAGGTGCTCCACGGCCGAGCGGGCTCCGCCGTAGTTGTCCGAGTCCACCGAGGGCAGTGCCTCCCCCGCCGACCGCGGGCCGCTGACCACCGCCGGGATCTCCAGCTGGGCGAGGAGGTCGGGCAGCGGGTCGTCGGCGTGCACCGACACCAGCAGCACGCCGTCGACCCGGTGCGCCGCCAGGTACTGGGCGAGCCGCTGCCGCTCCCGGTCGCTGCCCGCGAAGATCAGCAGCAGCTGCATCTCCGTCTCCGACAGCTCGGCGCCCACACCCCGCAGCATGTCGGAGAAGTACGGCTCGGCGAAGAAGCGGGTCTCCGGCTCGGGCACGACCAGGGCGATCGCGTCCGTCCGGTTGGCGGCCAGGGCACGGGCCGCCGTGTTGGGCACATAGCCGAGTTCGGCGACCGCCGCCTCGACGGCGGCCCGGGTGGCGTCGCTGACCCGGGGCGAGCCGTTGATCACCCGCGAGACGGTGCCGCGGCCGACGCCGGCACGCGCGGCGACCTCTTCGAGGGTCGGCCGACCGCCGCCCCGCGCTCCGCGGCTTGCCATGAGCTCCGCCCTTCGCCGTGAATCCCGCTCGGCCTGGAATTTAACAGTCCCGTCGGCCGGGACGACCGTCCCCGGAACGACCGTCCCGAGACCGCCGTCCCAGGCCCCCGCTCCGGCCCGGAGCGGTCCGGACGGCCTCGCCCTCGATCACCGAACGGCCTCGCCTTCGATCGCCGGGCCGGCCGGACGATGCGGCCGCGGCCCTCCAGGGCACCGCCTTTTCAGTTCCCCTTAACAGGCAGACAACTGAACGCAGTTCGCCCCTCCCACTCCCTTGACACCCTTGCCCGAAGCCGCGACCCTTCAACACATCATCGGTGGGAGCGCTCCCACACTACCTGACACATACACTTCCCGCACGTTCCCCGCCCGAGCCGCCGCGAGAACATACGGGCCCAACCATGCAGTTGGCCGGGGGGTCGGCACGTCAGGGCAACAGGAGGACGCAATGCGAGCACGTACCCTCCCTCACTCTCGACTCGGCTCGAGCCGGGGGACCCCCATCTCCCGCAGGGCGGCGGCCCTGGCGGCGGTCGCGGCGTTGGGCACCGGACTGCTGGCCGGCTGCGCCAAGGACAGTGGCGACAAGTCCGGCTCGTCCGACGGCGGTGGCGGCGGCAGGACCACGATCACGCTGGGACTCTTCGGCACCCAGGGCTTCAAGGAGGCCGGCCTCTACGCCGAGTACGAAAAGCTCCACCCCGGCATCAGGATCCAGGAGAACGTCACCGAGCGGAACGAGAACTACTACCCGGCGCTGGTCAACCACCTCACCACCAACAGCGGTCTGATGGACGTCCAGGCCGTCGAGGTCGGCAACATCGCCGAGGTGGTCGGCACCCAGGCGAGCAAGCTGGAGGACTTCTCCAAGGTTCCGGGAGTGAACAGGAGCAACTGGCTGGACTGGAAGTGGCAGCAGGCCACCGCCAAGGACGGCCGGACGGTCGGGCTCGGCACCGACATCGGCCCGATGGCGATCTGCTACCGCAAGGACCTCTTCCAACAGGCCGGTCTGCCCACCGACCGCGAGGCGGTCGGCAAGCTGTGGGCGGGCGACTGGAACAAGCTCGTCACGGCCGGTGAGACGTACAAGAAGAAGGCACCCGGCGGCACGTACTTCATGGACTCCCCCGGTGGTCTGCTCAACGCGGTCCTCAGCAGTGAGAAGGACAAGTTCTACGACTCCTCCGGCAAGGTCGTCTACAAGACCAACCCGGCCGTCAGGAACGCCTTCGACCTGACCGCCAAGGCCGCCCAGGAGGGCGTGGTCGGCGCCCAGACCCAGTTCCAGCCGGCCTGGGACCAGACGATCGCCAACAGCAGGTTCGCCGCGGTCGCCTGCCCGCCGTGGATGCTCGGCTACCTCAAGGGCAAGTCGAAGCCGCAGGCCGCCGGAAAGTGGGACGTGGCCCCGGCGCCCAAGGCGGGCAACTGGGGCGGCACCTTCCTGGCCGTCCCCAGGAACGGCAGGCATGTGAAGGAGGCGGAGGCGTTCGTCGCCTGGCTGACCGCCCCGGCCCAGCAGGCGAGGCTGTTCAGCGTCCAGGGCAGCTTCCCGAGCGCGCCGGGCGCCTACAGCCTCCCCCTGGTCACCGGCGCCAAGAACGCGATGACCGGTGACGCGCCGATCGGCACGATCTTCGCCGAGGCCGCCAAGTCCATTCCGACCCAGGTGATCGGGCCGAAGGACGGGATCATCCAGCAGGGTCTGACGGACAACGGCGTCATCCTCGTGACGCAGGGCAAGTCGGCCGCCGAGGCCTGGCGGACGGCCACCAGGACCATCGACAACAACCTGGAGAAGTGACCGGTATGGCCACCCGGCACGAGACCGCCGCGCCCCCCGCGAAGGAGGGGGGCGCGGCCCCGGCCCACCCGCGCGCCGACGCCGTCTCCGCCGAGGCGGAGCAGCGGCGCCGGGCCCGGCTGTCCCGCCGCTGGCAGCGGGACGTGCGCTGGAGCCCGTACGCGTTCGTCTCGCCGTTCTTCCTGCTGTTCGTCGCGTTCGGCCTGTTCCCGCTGATCTACACCGCCTGGGCGTCACTGCACACGGTGGAGCTCACGGCGCCCACCGACATGCAGTGGGCGGGGCTGCGCAACTACACCAGGCTCTTCGACGACGACTTCTTCTGGAACGCGGCGAAGAACACCCTGACCATCGGCGTCATCTCCACGGTTCCGCAGCTGCTGATGGCGATGGGCCTCGCGCACATCCTGAACTACAGGCTGCGGGCGTCGACCTTCTACCGGGTCGTGATGCTCGCGCCGTACGCGACCTCGATCGCCGCCGCCTCGCTGGTCTTCGTGCTGCTCTTCGGGCGCGACTACGGAATGATCAACTGGGCGCTGCACCTCGTCGGCGTCGACAAGATCGACTGGCAGGGCGACAAGTGGCCCTCGCAGATCGCGGTGTCGTCGATCATCATCTGGCGCTGGACCGGCTACAACACGCTGATCTATCTCGCGGCGATGCAGGCCATCGGGCAGGACCTGTACGAGTCGGCGGCGCTGGACGGCGCCAACCGCCGGCAGCAGTTCTTCCACGTCACGCTGCCCCAGCTGCGGCCGACGATCCTGTTCACCGCCGTGGTGTCGACGATCGGCGCCAGCCAGGTCTTCGGCGAGCCGCTGCTGTTCGACGCCAACAAGGGCGCCTCGGGCGGCGCCGAGCACCAGTTCCAGACACTGGGCCTGTACCTGTACGAGCAGGGCTGGGTCAACCAGCACCTCGGGCGGGCCTCGGCGATCGCCTGGATGATGTTCCTGATCCTCATCGTGATCGGCATCGTCAACCACGTCATCTCGCGCCGGCTGCGCGCCGGCGGTTCCAGTGGTTAAGGAGTACCGGCCGTGACGACGACCCTGACGAAGCCCGGGACGCCGGATGCCGAGCCGCGCCGGATGCGCCGGATGCGCCGGCCCAAGGCCGCCCGCGCGGGCGGGCAGCTGCACGCCGGCCCGATCGCGTACGTGATCCTGACCCTGTTCGCCATCGGGTCGCTGTTCCCACTGGTGTGGACGGCGATCGCCGCCTCCCGTGACAACAACCGCCTGGCGCAGACGCCGCCGCCCTTCTGGTTCGGCTCGAACCTGACGCACAACCTCTCGGTCGCCTGGTCGGACGCCAATCTGGGCAAGGCGTTCCTCAACACCACGATCGTGGCCGGGGTTTCGGCCGCGACGATCGTGTTGTTGTCGACGATCGCCGGCTTCGCCTTCGCCAAGCTGCGGTTCAGGGGCCGGGGCGCCCTGATGCTGATCGTGATCGGCACGATGATGGTGCCTCCGCAGCTGAGCATCATCCCGCTGTACATGATGGTGGCCAAGCTGGACTGGACCGACCAGCTGCAGGCGGTGATCCTGCCGTCGCTGGTCAGCGCGTTCGGCGTGTTCTTCATGCGGCAGTACCTGGTCCAGGCGCTGCCGGACGAGATCATCGAGGCGGCCCGGGTGGACGGGGCCGGCAGCTGGCGCGTGGTGTGGCACGTGGTGTTCCCGGCGGCGCGGCCCGCGATGGCCGTCCTCGGGATGCTGATGTTCGTGCAGACCTGGAACGACTTCCTGTGGCCGTTCCTGGTGCTGACCCAGACCGGCAACCCGACCGTGCAGGTGGCCGTGGCGGGACTGGGCCGCGGCTACACGCCCGACCAGTCCCTGATCATGGCGGGCGCGCTGCTCGGCACGCTGCCGCTGCTGCTGGTCTTCGCGGTCTTCGGCAAGCAGATAGTGGGCGGCATCATGCAGGGCGCGGTCAAGGGCTGACGCGCCCGCTCTCTTCTCTCCCCTCCAACCTGTCGGTCTTTCACGACCCCCTATGGGAGCGCTTCCATGTCTGAGTCCGCACAGCCGGTGACCCCGGT
Source organism: Streptomyces sp. NPDC046197 (assembly GCF_040646295.1). NCBI lineage: Bacteria > Bacillati > Actinomycetota > Actinomycetes > Kitasatosporales > Streptomycetaceae > Streptomyces > Streptomyces sp. NPDC046197. The sequence continues at coordinate 151,573 of NZ_JBEYZY010000005.1, forward strand.
GACCTTTCCTCCTGCCTTCCTCTGGGGCGCCGCGACATCGGCGTACCAGATCGAGGGCGCGGTGCGGGAGGACGGCCGTACGCCCTCGATCTGGGACACCTTCAGCCATACGCCGGGCAGGACGGCCGGCGGCGAGACCGGTGACATCGCTGTCGACCACTACCACCGCTACCGCGAGGACGTGGCCCTGATGGCGGAGCTGGGTCTGGGCGCCTACCGCTTCTCGGTGTCCTGGCCGCGGGTGCAGCCCACCGGCCGGGGCCCCGCCGTACAGGTGGGCCTGGACTTCTACCGCCGCCTGGTCGACGAACTGCTGGCGCACGGCATCAAGCCGGCGATCACGCTCTACCACTGGGACCTGCCGCAGGAGCGGGAGGACGCGGGCGGCTGGCCGGAGCGGGACACGGCGTTCCGCTTCGCCGAGTACGCGCAGATCGTGGGCGAGGCGCTCGGCGACCGGGTGGAACAGTGGATCACGCTCAACGAGCCGTGGTGCAGTGCCTTCCTGGGTTACGGCTCCGGGGTGCACGCCCCCGGCCGGACGGACCCGCTCGCCGCGCTGCGCGCGGCCCATCACCTGAACCTGGCGCACGGCCTCGGGACCTCGGCGCTGCGCTCGGTGCTGCCGCCCCGCAACACGGTCGCCGTGAGCCTCAACTCCTCGGTGGTCAGGCCGCTCTCGCCGGACCCGGCGGACGTGGCCGCGGCCCGGAGGATCGACGATCTGGCCAACGGCGTCTTCCACGGCCCGTTGCTGCACGGGGCCTACCCGGCCACGCTGCTGGAGGCGACCTCGTCGATCACCGACTGGTCCCACGTCCTCGACGGCGATCTGCGGACCATCGGCCGGTCGTTGGACGCGCTCGGCCTCAACTACTACACACCGGCGCTGGTGTCGGCGGCGGACTCGGCGCGGCGGGGCCCGCGCGCCGACGGCCACGGCGCGAGCGCGTACTCGCCCTGGCCCGGCGCGGACGACGTGGCGTTCCACCGGCCGCCGGGCGACCGCACGGAGATGGGCTGGACGATCGACCCGACCGGCCTGCACGAGCTGATCATGCGGTACACGCGGGAGGCGCCGGGGCTGCCGCTGTACATCACCGAGAACGGTGCGGCCTACGACGACAAGGTGGACGCCGACGGCCGCGTGCACGACCCGGAGCGCATCGCCTACCTGCACCGTCACCTGTCGGCGGTGCGCCGGGCCATCACGGAAGGTGCCGATGTGCGCGGGTACTACCTGTGGTCCCTGATGGACAACTTCGAGTGGGCCTATGGTTACGGCAAGCGGTTCGGCGCGGTGTACGTCGACTACGCCACGCTCGCCCGGACGCCGAAGTCCAGCGCCCACTGGTACGGCCGGGTGGCCCGGACCGGTGAACTCCCCGCGGCGGACGCCGTCTGACAGGCGGTGCGGGCCGTACGCGTGTGCGCGCCCCGGCCGGATGGGGGGTGGGCCGGCCGGGACGCGATCCCCGTGTTCGGTGAGGGTCAGTTGAAGGCGCCGAGCGCCTTCGAGAAGGCGAACTTGTCCTGGGTGACCGAGCTGCAGGTGGCGTCGGCGGTGGGCTTGGTGCCGCCGGCGCACTGCTTGTCACGGGCGGCCGACCACATGGAGAGCCCGCCGAGGCCCTTGGACTTGGCGAAGTTCACCAGCTGCGTGGCGTCGTCCACCGTGAAGACCTCGGAGGAGACGTCGTTGACCCCGATCATCGGGGTGACGGCGACCGTCTTCCAGGCGGCGCTGTCGGACAGGCCGAGGACGCTCTTGATCTGAGCCTGGGTGGCGGTGGCGGCCTGCTCGGCGAGGGTCCCCATGTCACCACTGAACGAGGGGCCGTAGTCCATCGCCATGATGTTGACGGCGGAGATCTTCACGCCGTTGGACTTGGCGTCCGCCACCAGGTTGACGCCGTCCTGGGTCAGGCCCTGGGGCAGGACGGGGAGGGTGAAGGAGACGTCCAGGCCGGGGTGCTGCTGCTGGAGCTTGGCGATGGCCTGCGCGCGGCGCGTGTTGGCGGCCGCGTTGGGCAGCGCGCCGCCCTCGACGTCGAAGTCGACCTTGGTGAGCTTGAACTGGTCCACCGCCTTGCCGTAGGCCGCGGCCAGCGCGTCCGCCGAGGAGCAGGTGGTGGCCAGTTCGGATCCGGAGGCGCCGCCGAAGGAGACGCGCACATCGCCGCCCTTGGCGCGCAGCGCGCCGATCTGGGCGGCCACCCCGTCGCTCGCCAGGTCGGTCACCCCGCCCCACTTCGGGGTGCAGCCGCCGCCGTCGGTGACGAAGGCGAGGTTGTAGTTCTTCACACCGGTGGCGTCGGCGCTCGCGAGCAGGTCGAAGGCCGGGAACAGCGAGGTGTCGACGTACGGCGCGAAGCCGGCGTTCGCCTTCGTGCCGGTGCCGGTGCTCTGGGAGGGGGACGCGGTGGGCGTCGGGGTGGCGGTCGGGGTGGGCGTGGCGGACTTGGTGGGGGTGGGTGCGGGGGTGGCGGGCGCGGTGCTGGCGGGGCGGCCGCTCGGCTCCGGGGTGGCGCCGCCGTCCGTCGAACACGTCCCGTTGTCGATACGACAACCGGTCGGATCGCCACTGCCGTTGACGACGAAGCCGACGGTGACCGACTTGCCGGGGGCGAGGCCCTCGGTGTCCCACTTGGCCGGCTTCACCGTGACGTGCTGCCCGCTGACGGTCGACTCCGCGTTCCACAGGGAGCTCAGCCTGGCACCCGCGGGCAGGTCGAACTCCAGCGTCCAGCTCTTCTCCTGCTGGCCGCTGTTGTTGGTGACCACGTACTGCGCGGTGTAGCCGGTGGACCAGTCGCTGGTCCTGGTGTAGGCGGCACCGACGCCGGCCGCCTGCGCGATGCCGGTGAACAGGAGCGCGCCGCCACCGACCACGGCCGCGGCGACGAGGCCGCCTATCGCCTTGTTCCTGCCACTGACCTTGCGCCGGTGCGTGCTCATCGCGTGCCTGCCTTCGCTGTTCCGAGGGGGTGGGGTGCGGCAGCACGCTAGCGGCCCGGAATCGGGCAAAAGGCTTGATCCGGGCGGACGTTGGGGATCTTAGGGTGCGCTTAAGGAAGGGATCGGGGACGGTTAAAGGTAGATACCAATTTGCCCTGCCGACGGCGGCGCACGGCCCCGCGGTGCCCCGTGCGCACCGGCTTGCGCCCGTCCAGCTGGATCCAGATCCGCACCTCCGTGCCGCCGAGCACCGACGAGCCGATGCGGACGTCACCGCCCGTGGACTCCGCGAGACGGCGCACGATGTCCAGGCCGAGTCCTGTGGAGCCGTCGGTGCCGGAGCCCCGGCCGCGCGCCATGGCCGCCTCCGGGTCCGCTATGCCGGGGCCGGCGTCGGAGACGAGCACGATCACCGCGTCCTCCCCGTTGTGCACGTCGACCGCGAACGCCGTGCCCTCGGCGGTGTGCCGGAACACGTTGCCCAGCAGGGCGTCCAGCGCGGCGGCCAGGTCGGCGCGGGCCACCGGTATGCGCACCGGCCGTTCGACGCCGGCCACCCGCCACTTGCGGCCCTCGTCCTCGGCGAGCGCCGACCAGAACTCCATGCGCTGCCGCACCACCTCGGCCGCGTCGCATCCGGCGCCCGGCCCGGCGGCCGCCGTCTGCGGCTTCGCCTCGCGGGCCGTACGGATGATCTTGTCGACCTCGCGCTCCAGCTGGGCGACCGCCGCCCGGGTCTGGTCGGCGGCCGGTCCCTCGCCGAGCGAGGCGGCGTTCAGCCGCAGCACGGTCAGCGGTGTACGCAGCCGGTGGGACAGGTCTGCCGCCAGCTCCCGCTCGTTGGCCAGGAGTTGGACGACCTGGTCGGCCATGGAGTTGAACGCGACCGCCGCGAGGCGCAGTTCGGTCGGCCCTTCCTCCCGCACCCGCGCCCCCAGCCTGCCCTCACCCAGGTCGTGCGCGCCCTTCACCAGCCGCTGCGCCGGCTGCACCATGCGCACGCCCAGCCGGTCGGCGACGGCCACCGAGCCGACCACCAGTGCGGCGCCCACGGCGGCGAGCACCGCCCAGGCCGTGCCCACGCCGTTGCTGACCTCGGTCTCGGGGACGTACACCTCCACGACGGCGATCGCACCGGAGCTCAGCGCGACGGGCTGCAGGAGCGTGGAGCCGCCGGGCACCTCGGTGGTGGAGGCGCGTCCCATCCTCCGCACGGCCGCGATGTCCGCGTCGGCCGCTCGCCGGCGGCCGATGTCGACGGCGGCCTTGCCGTCGATGGCCGGTATGTGCACGGCCATTCCGGTGTCCGCGCCCGCCGAGGCGACGACCCGCTCCAGCTGGTCACGCTGGGTGGTGATGGACAGGGCGGGGGCGACCGCGGCGGCCTGGCGCTCGGCGTTGGAGAAGGCCCGGTCCCTGGCCATCTCCTTGATGACCAGCCCCAGTGGGACCGCGAAGGCGACCACGACCATGGTGGTGACCGCGAGGCAGACCTTGACCAGTGCCCATCTCATCGCGGCGGCTCCGCTCCGGGCGGCTCCAGCTTCACGCCGACGCCCCGCAGGGTGTGCAGATAACGGGGCCGGGCGGCCGTCTCGCCCAACTTCCGCCGCAGCCAGGACAGATGGACGTCGATGGTCTGGTCGTCGCCGTACGACTGCTGCCACACCTCGGCCAGCAGCTCCTTGCGCGGTACGACGACGCCGGGCCGGCCGGCCAGGAAGGCGAGCAGGTCGAACTCGCGGCGCGTCAGGTCGAGGCGGACGCCGTCCAACTCGGCCTGGCGCCGCAGCGGGTCGACGGTCAGGCCGCCGACCCGGATGACGGTGGACGGCGGGGCCTCCCCGACCGCGGCGCGGGCCCGGCGCAGCACGGCGGCGATCCGCGCGGACAGGTGCTCCACCGAGAACGGCTTCGTCAGGTAGTCGTCCGCCCCGGCGTTGAGCAGCCGGACGACCTCCGCCTCGTCGTCCCGCGCGGTGGCGATGATCACCGGGACGTCCGTGATGCCGCGCAGCATCTTCAGGGCCTCGGAGCCGTCCAGGTCGGGCAGTCCGAGGTCCAGGATGACCACGTCGAAGCGGATATGGGCGACCTCGCGCAGCGCTTCCAGCGCCGTACCGACACTGCGCACGGTGTGCGCGGCGTCGGTCAGATGCCGGATGAGCGCCGAGCGTACGAACTGGTCGTCCTCGACCACGAGCACACTTGCCATGCGCCGCACCGTACGCCATGCGGGCGAGCCCGGTGCGCGCCTGTGGACAACTCCTCCCCCGCTCCGTTCGGGCGACACCAGTGGGGCGCGTGAGGCACTATGGCCGAGATGCACAGAGGACTCGTTCACGTACTTGCGTGGTCGCTCGCCACCGGCGCGGCGGTCACGCTGTCGTGGTGGGGCGTGCACACGGTGATGGCGGGCACGGCCTACGACCCGCCCCGCGCGCTGCCCATCACGGCGGCCGGCGCGGCAGCGCGGGAGGCGGCGCCGCAGGCCTCCTCGACCCAGCGGCCGGGACCGTCGCGGAGCCCGTCGGCGAGCACGAGCCAGTCCCCCCGCACGCCGGCTGCCGGTCCCTCGAAGCGGACCACCGCGGCGAGCGGCCCCGGCCCTTCGCCCGGTGCCTCCGGCCAGGTGAAGAGCTACGACACGGCGGGCGGCCGGGCCGTCTTCGACCTCGGGACCGCCTCCGCGTCGCTGGTGTCGGCGACGCCGGGCACGGGCTGGTCGATGCAGGTGTGGAAGACGGAGACCTGGATCCGTGTGGAGTTCACCTCCGGCGCGGACCGGGTGTCGGTGATCTGCACATGGCACGACGGGCCGCCGCATGTGGAAGTGGGCAACTACTGAGACGGGCGCCCCCGTTGACTCCATCGCTCCCATTACCCCATTACTCCTGTTGCCCATTGCCCGTGTTGTCGGGTCAGCGGAAGACGGAGGGCGGTGGTGTCGGTGAGGCGACGGCGGCCGCGTCCGTCACCGGGACGGCGCCGCCGGAGAAGTCGGTGAGCGCCCTGCCGTGCTCGACCCGGGCCGGGTGCGGGTCGGAGGCGGCCCGGCGGGTCAGTTCGGCGACCGGGAGCGGCAGGTCGGACGCGACGAGCACCGCGTTGCCGAACCGCCTGCCGCGCAGCACGGCCGGATCCGCGACCAGCGCGAGGTGGGGAAAGCGGGCCGCGGCGGTGGCGATCTGGCCGCGCAGATGGGCGAGCGGTGGCCCGTCGGCGAGATTGGCGGCGAACAAACCGCCCGGCCTCAGGGCCCGGCGGACCTCGTCGAGGAACTCCGTCGAGGTGAGGTGGGCGGGGGTGCGGGCCCCGCTGAAGACGTCCGCGACGATCAGATCGGCCCAGCCGTCCGGCACCTTGGCGAGCCCTTCCCGGGCGTCCGCCGCACGCACCCGGATCCGGGCGTTCGGATCCAGCGGCAGTTCCCGGCGCACCAGTTGCACGAGCTGCGCGTCCCGCTCGACGACCTGCTGGGTGGACCGGGGGCGGGTGGCGGCGACGTACCGCGCCAGCGTGAGTGCCCCGCCGCCCAGGTGCACCGCGTGGATCGGCTTTCCGGCAGGGGCGGCGAGGTCGATGACGTGCCCGAGACGCCGCTGGTACTCGAAGGAGAGGTACGCCGGGTCGTCGAGGTCGACGTGCGACTGCGGAGCCCCGTCGATCAACAGCGTCCACCCCCGCGCCCGATCCCGATCGGGTATGAGCTGAGCCAGCCCGCCGTCGACCTGCTCGACGACGGCCTCGGCGGCTCCGCGCCCACGGCGTGGATTCCTCGACCTTCCCATCAATCCATTATCGGTGGCCGGAAAGGGGGCGGCGATCGGCGGCGATCGGCGCCCCACGCCTCGGCCGTCGGCACAGATCAGCGGCAGCTGTCGGCCGCCTCGATCATCCGCGCGGCCTCGCCCAACGCCCGCCGGAGCACCGCGGGGTCCGTCGCGAGGTCCGCCTCCCCGGGGGGCACCAGCCAGTCCGACCCCTCCACCGGCGGCTCCGGGGCCAGCCGCAGCCCCCGCCCGTCGGTCTCCATGCACGTGCTCCCCGGCACGTCCCACCCCGCGGCCGTCCCCGCCGGGACCACGAACCCCAGCGTGTCGCCCCCGTCGTCGTGCAGTACGGGTCCCACCGCCTCGCCCGCACCCCGGCGCAGGATGTCGACCGCCTCCAGCCCCTGCCGCGCCGGCACCGTGACCAGGTCGCACGCGGAGTCCGGCGCCGAGGCCCCGCCGCACCCCGGGGCCGTCACCTGCCCCACCGCCGCAGCCGCCGTACAGGGATCGGCACTCTGGTTGCTCTCCATCCCGGCCTCCACCACGGAACCCTCCTCGTAACGAGCGGGTCGGGAGTCGGGCGGCTCCCGGTCCACAGGACTCAACGCGCCGACGCGTCAACGGCTACGGCGGAAGTCAGCCGCAAAGGATGGCAGTTCATGGCAGATCACGCATGAGATATCCGGTTTGTAGCCAAACACAGCGTGGCGGACCGGACACAGCAGGTACGTTCTTGCTCGCCGGAAACAGGGCATCACTTGGACGACACGGACAACTCACCCTGAAACCCGGCATGGTTCGACGGTTCGCACGAGAGGGCCCGGCCATGGCGTCGTCAATGGTGACCTCGTCTCAGTTCCCCCAGCCACCACGGCCGAATCTCGCCTTCCGGCGGCTGCGCGGCCGGCGCTCGCCGGCGGAGTTCGCCGCGGCGGTACGGCGGGCCGCGCGCGAGATCGGTGAGCGGGTCAGCTGTGATGCCCGCTACATCGGCCGGGTGGAGGCCGGCGAGATCCGCTGCCCCAACTACGCGTACGAACGGGTGTTCCTGCACATGTTCCCCGGCCGCACGCTCACCGACCTGGGGTTCGCGCCACGCTCGTCCGTTCGCGGACGCGGGGCGCGCGCCACTGTGGACGACGCGCCCCCCGGGTGCACCACGAACCCGGCATGCGCCCCGCATGAAGCGCGGGGGGTGTGCCACTCGTATCCATCGCAGGACCCGTACCACCCGCACGAAGACCACGAGGAGAGCGACGTGCTGCGTCGCGCATTCATGACCCGCGGGGGCGCCACGGTGGCCGCCGCCTCGCTGAGCCCCCTGGGGCTCACCTTCGACGCATCGGCCGCGGACCGTCCCGTCCGCCGGGCCGGAGCGAGCGATGCGGCCGCCCTGGAGGAAGCCGTCCGCAGAATCCGGCTGCTCGACGACCGACACGGCGCGGACGGTCTCTACCGGCGTGCTGCGGAGCCGCTGCGCGCCGCCTACGCGCTGCTCGACGCCGGGGCGACCCGGCAGACCACCGCCGACCGGCTGCACTCGGGCGCCGGTGAACTGGCCATCTCCGTCGGCTGGCTGGCCCACGACTCGGGGCGCTTCGACGACGCCCGCTCCCACTACGCCGAGGCACTGGCCACCGCGCGGATGACCGGGGACGCGGCCCTGGAGGCACACGCGTTCTGCAACACGGCGTTCCTCGCCCGGGACACCGGCCGGCCGCGGGAGGCGGTGCGGGCGGCGCAGGCCGCCCAGCGCGTCGGGCGCGAAGTCGGGTCCGCGCGCCTCATGTCGCTGCTGGCGTTGCGCGAGGCGGGCGGCTGGGCCGGGCTCGCCGACCGCACCGGCTGCGAGCAGGCGCTCACCCGGGCCCAGGCGCTGTTCGAGCGCGGGCCCTGCGACGCCGACCCGGAGTGGATGAGCTTCTACGGCGAGGCCGAACTGGAGGGGCTGGAGGCGCAGTGCTGGTCGGCGCTGGGCGACTGGCCGCGGGCCGCCCGGCACGCACGTCGTGCCGCGCATCTGCAGGATCCCCACTTCGCCCGGAACACCGCCCTGTACACGGCCGAGTTGGCGGACGACCTGGCACGCGGCGGACGTCCCGACGAGGCGGCGGTGGCCGGCTTGCGGGTGCTCGACCTGCTGGAGCAGGTGCAGTCCTCCCGCATCCAGACCATGCTGGCGGGAACGGCACGGGTGCTGCTGCCGCACCGGCGGGCGTCGGGGGTGTCGGAGTTCCTGGAAAGGCACGCGAGCCGGCCGCGGATGGCGTGAGGGTGTGAGGCAGTCCGGCAGAACAGCGTGGGCGGCAAAACAGCGTGAGCGGCAGAACAGCGTGGGCGGCAAAACGGCGTCGGCAGCAGAACGGGGTGGGCCGCCCGGACGCCCGGGCGGCGTGACGCCGTCTAACCGGCCAGGTGTCCCAGGTCGTTCCAGCTCTCGATCGCCGGTTCCCCGTACGCCCAGCCCAGGACCGACAGGGACGTCGGGTTCAGACGTATCCGCGCCGCGAAGTCCAGCGGCAGGCCCAGCCAGCGCGCGCCGATCGACCGCAGGATGTGCCCGTGGGCGAAGACCAGCACATCGCGGTCCTCGGCGCGCGCCCACGCCACCACCTCGTCCGCGCGGGCGGTCACCTCGGCCAGGGACTCGCCGCCCGGGACGCCGTCCCGCCAGATGAGCCAGCCCGGCCGGGCGGCCTGGATCTCGTCCGGCGTCAGGCCCTCGTAGGCGCCGTAGTCCCACTCCACGAGCGTGTCCCAGACCGTCGCGCGGTCGCCGAAACCGGCGAGCTCGCACGTCTCACGCGCGCGTGCCAGTGGGCTCGTGCGGACCTCGACCGCGGACAGGCCGTCGAACGGCGGCCGGTGCAGCCGTTCGCCGAGGAGTTTGGCGCCGCGTCGGCCCTCCTCCAGGAGAGGGACGTCGGTCCTGCCGGTGTGCTTGCCGGACAGCGACCACTGCGTCTGTCCGTGCCGGGCCAGCAGGATGCGCGGTGCCATGAGGGGCCTTTCCGGGAGAAAGAGGATTCGGCGGAGAACCCCTCCATCATCGCGCACCCCGTGCACGGGCAACCCGGGGGGCGATCTCTGCGTCTTTGAGGTCCGGGGGCGCTCCACGGGGGTGTGCGCGTAGACCGTAAAGTGGCACGCCCGTCCGGACAGCGCCGGACGCAGCAGCGACGAGCACAGGGCGAGAAGGGGGAGGGGCATCGGATGCCGCAGACCGAGGCAGCGCGCATCGAGACGGCCCCGCGGACCCGGTTGCGCTGGTGGACCGAGCTGCCGCTGATCATTCTGGTGTACGGGTGCTACTCGGCCGGCCGGCTGCTGGCCCGCGGCGACGTCTCCGACGCCGTCGGCCACGGCCTGGCCATCCTGCGAGCCGAGAAGCTGCTGCACCTCAACGCCGAGCAACCCCTCAACCGCTTCCTCACCCGAGAGGCATGGATCGGCGTCCCGGCCGACTTCTGGTACGCGTCCCTGCACTACCTGGTCACCCCCGTGATCCTGGTCTGGCTCTTCCGTTCGCGCGCCGCGCAGTACCGCCGGGCCCGCACCTGGCTGATGACGTCCACCTTCATCGGGCTGATCGGCTTCACGCTGATGCCGACCTGCCCGCCCCGCCTGCTCTCGGCCGGGCACGGCTTCGTGGACACGATGGCCCAGTACAGCTCGTACGGCTGGTGGGGCGGCCAGGCCAGCGCACCGCGCGGCCTGGGAGGCATGACGAACCAGTACGCGGCCATGCCGAGCCTGCACGTGGGCTGGGCGCTGTGGTGCGGAGTGATGCTGTGGCGTCATGGCGGCACGCGCACCGCGAAGACCGTGGCCGTCGCCTATCCGCTGGTGACCGCACTGGTGGTGATGGGCACGGCGAACCACTACTTCCTGGACGCGGTGGCGGGTGTGGCGGTCATGGGCGTCGGACTGCTGCTGACGCCGTTCGTCACGCGCGTCGCGGAGCGGGTCGGGGCGGCACTGGCCGCCCAGGCCGCGGCCGTCACAGGACGCTCTCACGCCGCAGGTTCCTCGATTGTCAGTGGCGGATGCCAGACTTCGGCGGGTGAACGAATTCCACGGCAGCGCGCAGCCCGGGCCGGTTCCGGAGCCGAGCCGAGTGCCTCCCCCGAGGACGCGGGGGACGGCGCTCCGGAGTGGGGCCTCCGCGGCTCGAGCGAAGTCGAGAGCCTGGGGAAAGCTCGCTGAGCTGCGCGGCCCGGGCGTACCGGCCAGGGCGCTGGACGCCCGTGCCCTCGCGGCGCTCGCCGCGAACCCGGGCTGCAACCGGCGCGCGCTCCTGGACGGCGCCGGGGTGGACAAGGCGGCCCTGGCGCGGGCGCTGGGCGCACCGTCGGCCTTCGGGCAGTCGCAGTTCGCCTTCATGCGGGGGAACGCGTTCGAGGGACGGGTCAAGGCGGACGGCGGCGCGGAGCTGCTGCGGCTGGTGCACCAGAAGCTGGACCCGGGCGCCGAACCCCCGCAGCAGGCCCACGTTCCCGACCTGACCGCCGTCGGCCCCGAGGGCCGCACCGCACGCACGGCGCTGGCGCTGCGCGAGGCCACTCCGGCGGGCGCCTGGACGCTGCTCGACCATCCGATGCTCGCGCTGGACGTGGCGGGCTCCCCCGCCTTCCTGGAACCGGACGCGGTCGTGGTGCACCCGGACGGCAGCTGGACGGTCGTGGAGATCAAGTCCTTCCCGATGCTGGACGGTTCCGCGGACCCGGCGAAGGTGGGCGCGGCCGCACGGCAGGCGGCGGTGTACGTGCTGGCGCTGGAGGAGGTCGCCGCGCGTGTGGCCCCCGTCCCACGGGTACGGCACCGGGTCCTCCTGGTGTGCCCCAAGGACTTCTCCAACCTCCCCACGGCCTCGGCGGTGGACGTTCGCAAGCAGCGCGCGGTGACCGCGCGCCAGCTGACCCGCCTGACCCGCATCGAGGACATCGCCGCGGTCCTGCCCGAAGGGGTGTGTTTCTCCCCCGAACTGCCCGCCGAGGAGCTGACGGCCGCCGTCGAGGCGGTTCCGGCGACGTACGCGCCCGAGTGCGTGTCCGCCTGCGAGCTCGCCTTCCACTGCCGGGCGCGGTCCCGCGCGGACGGCGCGGTGGCCTCCCTCGGCCGCTCACTCCGCGCCGAACTGGGCGGTCTGACCACGGTCGAGGAGGTCCTGGCGGCGGCCCACGGGGAGGCCGGGGACCCGGACGATCCGGCGGTGGCCGCGCTGCGGCGGGCGGCCGCGCTGCGGGCCGAGGCGCTGGCGGGGGCCGAGGCGCCGGCGGGGGCCGGGCGTGGGACCGCTGACGGAAGCGGCCACGGAATGCCGGGTTCCGCCGGGCCGGAGGCAGCGAACACCGCGGCCCGGGGCGCGGATACCGGCCGGGAGGTGACCTCTTGTCGCTGATCGCCACCCTCGGCCGGCTGGAGGCCGTGCGCGCCGGGGTCGCCCAGCCCGCGGCCACCGTCCGGCACCGGCATCTGTCCGCGCGGCCCCTGGTCCTCGTGCCGCTCACCACCGCCGGTGAGGCGGGCGCCCCGCTCGGCGCGCTGGCCGGCACGGACCGTCACGCGCCGCGGCTGCTCGTCGTGGCCCAGCCCCGCGACCGCGACCTCAGGTCCGCGTTCCTCGCCGAACTGGCCGACGTCGTCCTGCCGTACATCGACGCCCACGCCGAGGTCGTCGAGGCCGCCGAGCGCGGCGAGACCGATCCGGTGACCGGCAAGCGGGTCAAGGTCGAGGTCGAACTGTGCGCCGACGCACCGCAGTTGATCGTGCCGAGTCGCGCGGGCATCGACCTGGTACGGCTGCTCGGGCGCTCCGTGCGCTTCCGCCGTACCGCGGAGCAGGATCCGCAGGTGCCGCACCCGGCCCCGCCCCGGGTGCCGTTGCTGGGGCGGTGGCTGACCCACTTCGGGGAGCGGGCCCGGGTGCCCGGCTCCTCGCTGCTGCTGGCCCTGACCGACCTGCTGGCCCGGCACTGGACGACCGGCCAGTCCAGCCTGGAGGACCAGCACCTGGGGGCACTGCTGTCCTGGATCGACCCGCCACCGGGCCTCTCGGGCGCCGAGGCCGCGCTGCGGGCCGAGCTCGCGCGGGACGCGGACGGCCAACTGCTGTGCCCCCCGGCGGGCCCGGCCACCGACCCCGCGTTCGACAACAAGCTGCTCGCCCCGGCCATCGAGCGCTACGACCGTGCCCGCGGCGCGCTCGCCGCCGCGGAGGACGGCCTGGAGGCGGACGACCGGCTCGGTGCGCTCACCGCGGCCGAACACGACATCCGCGCCCTCGTCGAAAGCCGCACGCGCCCGACCTGGGACGCGGTGTGGCACGGCCTCGACCTGCTGCGGGCGCTGCCCGAGGGCGCGCATGTCGAGGAGCGGTGGACGCGCGACCGCTGGTCCTTCACCGGCCACCGCGACCGAGTGCTGGCCGGTGAACCTCCGCAGCCGCGCCGCGACGACGCGGTCACGGCAGCCAACAAGCTGGCCACGCGCGAGCGTGAACAGGCCCGCCTGGACGCCCAGGAGGCGCTGGACGACCCGCTGGTCATGGCGGGGCGGCGGCTGGCCGGCGAGGCGTTCGCGGGCGAGGTCACGGACGTCGTCATGGCCCGCAGCGAGGGCAGGCGCCCGAGCCCCCGCCCGCTGGTGACCGTGCGTACGGACGACCGGCCGCACCTGGGCGAGCGGGCCAGGGTGTACCGGTCGCTGGGCGGGAAGCCCCAGTCGGCGGAGTTCGTCGAGTACGTCGAGTACGTCGGGGACGTGGGGGAGGTCGGGGACGGCACCGGCGGCGAGGGGGGCGGGGCACTGGTCACCCTGCGGATCCTCGACAAGATGGGCCGCGGCAAGGAGCCCGAGGCCGGGTCCGTGCCGGAGAAGGGCGACCGGGTCTGTTTCACGCTCTTCGAGCACGAGCAGCGCGGCGGGGCGAAGCTGCCCGAGCCGGAGGAGACGCCGTGGACGCACGGCGGCCCGCCGGGTGAGCAGACCGCGCCGGAGGGCGCCGACCCGGTGACCGAGGAGGACATCCTGTGACCGCTCAGGCCATCACCCGGGAGGAGTCCTCGTGACCGCGCCCACCGCACCCGCCGCCTCCGGACCGCCGGAGTCCGCGTTCGACCCCGGTGCCGCGGCCGCCCGGGCCACCGAGGCGATCCTGCACGACACCCTGCACGGCACCCAGCGGGGTGTCGTCGTCGATTCCCCGCCCGGCGCGGGCAAGTCGACGCTCGTCGTCCGCGCCGCCCTGGAACTGGCAGCGGCCGGGCGTCCGCTGATGGTGGTCGCGCAGACCAACGCCCAGGTCGACGACCTGGTCCTGCGGCTGGCGGAGAAGAACCCCGAACTGCCCGTCGGACGGCTGCACAGCAGCGACTCCGACGCCTACGACAAGGCGCTCGACGACCTGCCGAACGTGCGGAAGTCGGCGAAGGCGGCCGACCTCGCCGGTCTGGACGTCGTACTGTCGACCGCCGCGAAGTGGGCGCATGTGAAGACCGACGAGCCATGGCGGCACGCGATCGTCGACGAGGCGTACCAGATGCGCTCGGACGCGCTGCTGGCCGTGGCGGGACTGTTCGAACGAGCGCTGTTCGTGGGCGACCCGGGCCAGCTGGACCCGTTCGCGATCGTCGGCAGCGAGCAGTGGGCGGGGCTGTCGTACGACCCGTCGGCGTCCGCCGTGTCCACGCTGCTCGCGCACAACCCCGAGCTGCCCCAGCACCGGCTGCCGGTCTCCTGGCGGCTGCCGGCCTCCGCGGCGCCGCTGGTCTCGGACGCTTTCTACCCGTACACCCCGTTCCGCAGCGGCACGGGCCACGGCGACCGTCGTCTCACCTTCGCCGTGCCGTCCGACGGCTCCGGACCCGACCGGGTGATCGACGAGGCGGCCGAGTCGGGCTGGGCACTGCTGGAGCTGCCCGCGCGGCACACCCCGCGGACCGACCCGGAGGCGGTCCGGGCGGTGGCGGCCGTCGTACGGCGCCTGCTGGAGCGGGACGGTGCGGGAATCTCCGAGCGGTCGCCCGACCCCACGCCGCTGACCGCCGACCGGATCGCCGTCGGCACCGCGCACCGGGACCAGGCGGCGGCCGTCCGGGCGGCGCTCGCGCAGCTGGGGGTCGTGGACGTGACCGTGGACACGGCGAACCGGCTGCAGGGCCGGGAATTCGACGTCACGGTGGTCCTGCACCCCCTCTCCGGGCGCCCCGACGCCACCGCCTTCCACCTGGAAACCGGCCGCCTGTGCGTCCTCGCCTCCCGGCACCGGCACGCGTGCATCGTGGTGTGCCGCGCGGGGGTGAGCGAGCTGCTCGACGAGCACCCGTCGACGGAACCGGTGCAACTGGGGGTGACGGTGAAGTTCCCGGACGGGTGGGAGGCGAACCACTCGGTGCTGAGCCACCTGCGGGAACATCGGGTGGCCTGGCCATGAGCGGCGCTTGCGGTCGTGACCGGCGTCGTGGCAGTCGGCCGACCAGGGCTGAATCCGAGACCGCCCCTCCGCCGGACGGAGTCCGGCACGCCGCCGGAGGCGGCCGATGGATACAGCCCCGGACGGGTGGGAGGCGAACCATGCGGTGCTGAGCCACCTGCGGGAACATCGGGTTGTCTGGGGGCCTTGAGAACTCCGGGGTGCGCAGCCCCGCCCCCTTGCGCCCGCGCGAGACAATGGACGGTGGCCCTTCCACAAGGCGGCGCCACCGAACCATACGAGGAGGAGAAGACATGGCGGAGCCCACGCCGCGTCGCAACGAACCGCGGCTACGCCCCGCGCCCCTGCTCTTCGAGCCCGCCGCGGCGGCCGCGGACCCGGAGCACTTCTTCGACCTGGAGTCGATCGACGACCCCCGGGCGCTGCTCACGCGTGCGACGGAGCTGACGCAGGCGTTCCGGGCGGCGACCGACCGCGCGGTGGAGTTCCAGGCGATCGCGGCGGCGCAGCTCGCCGATCCGCGGCGGTTCGACCGGCTGACCCCTGCGGACATCGCCGAACGGGCGGAGTGGACCGAGGACTACGCCAAGAAAATGGTGGAGTACGGGCAGGATCTGCTGCGCGGCTCCGAGGGCGGCGGCCACGCCAGCCCCGCCGATCCCATGTGACCCTGCCCCATCGACCCGCCCCGATCGAACGGCATATGCCGACCGGGCAAGATACCCCCTCCCGTACCCGCCTGTCTCCCCTTTCCGCAACCGTGCGAAGGCGCGCACTCACGCCCGGTATATGTATCCGTCATGCGCCGCACAGGGAACGAACCGTTCGTCGATCGCCCCGCGACCACTGGCGAGTGCCACCGGTCCGACGCCTTGGGCGTCACCACGGAGGGGGCGGCCTGGCTCGCCTCGGCAGGAACGTATCCGCGCAGCACGCTCGCCCTCTGGCGGGAGCGCCCCGACGCCCTGGTGGTGCTGCCCTGCGGCTCCGTCTTCGACGTCGTCAGCGCACCGGCCATCTTCGGGCGCCGGATGCTGGACCGGCTGTGGGACGAGGGCCCCGGTTCCGGCCCGGTGGCCGTCCACCGGGGGCGGATGCTGCTGTTCGCCGCGCCGGGCACGGCACAGCGGCTGCCGTCGCTGCTGGAGTGGGAGGAGCGGGGTACCCAGGGGTCCCGGGAGTCCCCTTACTCCCGCGGCTCCCATGGTTCCCGTGGCTCCCAAGACGCTCATGACTCCCAGGACCCCCGGACCGGCTCCGGCCGTACGGGAGGCGTTCCGCCGCTGCTGTGTCACGGCAATGGCGACGCGGTGACCGTGCCGGCTCTGACCGACGACGCCTCCCCCCACTGGCCGGCCTCCCGCTGGCTGGTCGCTCCCGACACCCGTCACCCATGGCTGCCGGGCCCGGAGATCCTGCTCTGGGCGGCCGTGCGCGCGGCCAGGGCAGCCGTGCGGATATCGATTTTTCCTCCCACCGATCAAAGTGCTAAGGTCTACGACGTCAGCAGGCGCCGCTAGCTCAGTTGGTTAGAGCAGCTGACTCTTAATCAGCGGGTCCGGGGTTCGAGTCCCTGGCGGCGCACGATGGCGATGGCGAGGCGTGTTCGCGGAAAGCGCGAGCCGTCTCGCCATCTCTGTTTTTGCGCGGCTTCGCCGCGCGTTGTGGGGGCTTCGCCACCCACACCCCCGTCGCCGTGGGGACAGTGGGCGCCGGGTGAGGGCGTGGGGCCTCGCCACCCACACCTCCATCGCCGTGGGGACAGTGACCGCCGGTGAGGGGGTGGGGCTTGGCCAGCCACGCCCCCGTCCCCGCGGGAACAGAGACCGCCGGACGAGGGGGCGGGGCCTCGCCGCCCACACCCCCACCCCCGCGGGAACAGAGACCGCCGGACGAGGGGGCGGGGCCTCGCCACCCACACCCCCACCCCCGCGGGAACAGAGACCGCCGGACGAGGGGGCGG
>NZ_JBEYZY010000005.1:168801-173271 GCF_040646295.1 Streptomyces sp. NPDC046197
GGGGCCTCGCCACCCACACCCCCACCCCCGCGGGAACAGAGACCGCCGGACGAGGGGGCGGGGCCTCGCCACCCACACCCCCACCCCCGCGGGAACAGTGGCCGTCGGTGAAAGGTCACCCGGGGGTGATCTTCACCGTGTACTCGCCCGAGGGGGTGCGGTTCTCCACCTCCACTCGGACGCCGTCGCCGGGGACGGTGAAGCTCTCGCCCACATCGAGTGGTGCGTCGGCGAGTGGTGGGTAGACCGAGTTCTCCCAGCAGGCCTGGGTGTGCGGATGGGTGTCGAGCACCTCGACCGGGCCGCCGCCCGACTCCGCCCCGCTGCGCACCCGGTACAGCAGCACCCCCTGCCGGCACCCGGCCGCGTCGTTGCCCAGCGCCGACCGCGCCTCGATGGCCAGCGCGCTGTCGCTCCCGGTCCGCACCACCGCCAGCTTCGTCCCGTTGCCCACACCGAACGCCGGTGCCCCCGCCGCACCCGTCACCGCCAGGCCCGCACCGGCCGGCGCCGCCTCCACCGGCTCCAGCGTCAGCCGGGTCGGGCCCGCCCCCCGTACGCACGCCACCTGGCGGGGCTCCAGCCAGCCGAGCTTCCACTTGTGCCAGGCGAACAGATCGGGCGACAAGGCGAACTGGCTGCCCATCAAATCCCAGTCCCCGACGTAGGTGTCCCAGTCACCCTTCCCGTCCACCGGCCGGTGGTACAGATCCGGCAGGTCGAAGACGTGTCCCGTCTCGTGCGCGAGCACCAGCCGGTCCGGCGGGTGCCGCTCGAACACGGTCACCACCCGCCGGATGTCCGTGCCGTCGGCCCGTAGCGGGGTGTCGAGGTTGACCACCTTCGTCGCGTCGGAGTCGACGCCGGGCGCGTCCGGATCGGCGACGAAGTAGACGATGTCATAGCGCGAGAAGTCGACCTGGGGGTCGGCCACGGCGAGCGCGTCGCGCAGGTAGGCGGTGCGGCCTGCGGCGCTCCAGTCGCGGTGCATGGCGTACGCGGTGGACGCCCGCGGCATCCTGATCCAGTGCCCCAACGGGTGCGCCCGCAGCGCGAACCTGCCGTAGGAAGCCTGTTCGAAGAACCGGCTGGTGGCCGGGAAGTGGTCGGCGGCGAGCTCGGCCGGTGTGGCGAGCGGGGAGGAGTCGGGGAAGGACAGGAACACCATCACGGCGTTCAGCACGCGGGTCGGCCGTACGTAGGCGGCGTTCCAGGTGTCCAGACCCTCCGAGTGGTGCGCGTCCGTGCGCTGCAGGGCGCACGGCTCGGTCGAGAACGGCTCGGCGACCGACGGTCCGGTCAGGATCGAGGTGGCGGCGACCGCCGACAGGATGGTGAACACGGCCGCGGTGCTGCGCAGTCGGGGCCGCATCCCTGCCCCGCCGCGCCCCCTGGGGGCCGCACGGCTGAGCACCGTGGGGGCAGGCTGACGCGGCACGAGGACCTCCGGTGCGTTCACAGGGACACCGCACCCAGCCTGTGGGAGTTTGTTCTGGTACGCCCTGTTTGCCTGCACCGGAAGGGTGAGAGAGCCGGGTTCACGGGTAAAGAGCTGACGCGGACGAAGGGAAACGACACCCCCGGACCACTCACGGAACGTCACAAGCGGTCGGTCGCCTGAAGAACCCGTCCAGGTGTGGGCAGAAACGATCTGCCAGAAGGGTCGGCCGTTCCGGGAGACTGGGAAGTGGCTGGAAGGGGTCCGGGCCCAGCATCTATGATCGGCACACCTTCCTGGCACTTCCTGCACGGACACGGGCAGGGCGGCCGACCGTCACCCGGCCGGCCATCCCGACGAGACCGATACGAAGACCGAGTGCACTGCGGGAGCGAGCGGTGAGCGGAACCTCCGAAGGGCCGACGCCCGCGGCAGACCTCATCCGGCCGAGCGTCACAGAGAGTGACATGACGAAGCCTCCGGGTACCGGGGCGCGCGCCCCCGCTGCGACGGGGGCGCCCCCGGGCGCCGGCACACCCGCGTCCGCTTCCACGCCTCCACTCACCCATCTGGCCGAGCCCGCACCCCGGTTCACCCATCCGGCCGAGTCCCCGCGTGGTGTCCAGCTCACCGATCCGGCCGAACCCGCGCCCGCCGCCCCACTCACCGATCTGGCCGAACCCGCGCCCGCCTCCCAAGTAACCGATCTGGCCGAACCTGCGCCCGCCTCCCAAGTCACCGATCTGGCCGAACCCGCGCCCGCCTCCCAAGTCACCGGTCCGGCCGCACTCGCGCCCGCCGCCCGACTCACCGATCTGGCCGAACCCGTCCACTCTCCCGGGCCCGCCGAACCGGCCGAGTCCACGTCCGGCCCCCGGGTCACCCACTCGGCCGAACCCGTTGCCCGGCCCGCCGCCGATGCCGACTCCAGGGCCACTGCCGGCGTCACCGCCACCGCCGGTGCCGAGACCGTCGCCGCTCCCGCTTCCGCCGGGCAGGCCGTGCCCGCGGGTGCCGCCGAAGGGCCTGTCGTCCCGGGTGGGCCGGACCTCCCCTCCGCGCCGCCCTACCGTTCGGCCTTTTCCGCGGCGCCCCTGGCGATGGCCGTCGTGGACCGCGAAGGCCTGATCGTCAGCGCCAACGGCACGTTGGGCACGCTGCTCGGCTCCAGCCCCGACGCGCTCGCCGGGCAGGTCGCCGCGGACCTGGTGGACCTCACCTCCGACACCCGTACCTGGCACGCCTACCGCGAGGTCCTCCGCGGCCACCAGGCCAGGTTGCGCTGCACCCGCCGTCTCAAACACCCCGACGGCCACTCCCTGTGGGTCCAGGTCACCGTCGCGCCCCTGACTCCGGAATCCCCCGGGGTACTGCTCTCCGTCGCCGACATCAGTGCCCGGCGCGAACTCCAGGCGCGGCTACGGCACTTGCAGATGCACGACCCGGTGACCCGGCTGCCCAACCGCACGCTGTTCTTCGAGCGCCTGTCGGCCGCGCTGCAGGCGGAGTCGTACGAGCAGCGCGGTACCGGCCGGATCGGCCTGTGCTACCTGGACCTCGACGGCTTCAAGGCGGTCAACGACACCCTCGGCCACCGCGTCGGCGACCGGCTGCTCGCGGCCGTCGCCGAGCGGTTGACGCGCTGTGCGGACGAGGCGGGCTACGGCCGGTCCAGCGCTCCGCTGGCGGCCCGGCTGGGCGGCGACGAGTTCGCGCTGCTCGTCGAGGACTCGACCGGTACCGAGCAACTGGCCGATCTCGCCGAGTCGGTGCTGCAGGCCCTGCAGGCGCCGTTCGACATCTCCGGGCAGCGCCTGTCGGTGTCGGCGTCGATCGGCGTGGTCGAGCGCCATGCGGCCGGCACGTCGGCCACCGCCCTGATGCAGGCGGCGGACACGACGCTGTACTGGGCGAAGGCGGACGGCAAGTCGCGCTGGACGCTGTTCGACCCGGAGCGCAACGCGCACCGGATGACCCGTCAGGCTCTCGCCTCGACCCTGCGACCCGCCATCGAGCGCGGTGAGTTCGTCCTGGAGTACCAGCCGCTGGTCGGTATGGGGGACGGGCGGTTGCGCGGTGTGGAGGCACTGGTCCGCTGGAATCATCCGCAGTTCGGCATACTGACGCCGAATCGGTTCATCGGATTGGCGGAGGAAGACGGCTCGATCGTGCCGCTCGGCCGCTGGATCCTGGCCACCGCCTGCCGCCAGGCCCGCCGCTGGCAGCTGGCCCGCCCCGACGAACCGCCCATCTTCGTGAGCGTCAACGTGGCCGTCCGTCAGGTGTGGGACTCCGACCTGGTGGCGGACGTGGCGCAGACGCTGGCGGAGACCGGACTCGCCCCGCATCTGCTGCAGTTGGAGCTGACCGAGTCGGCGGTGATGGGCTCGGCCGGCCGGCCGTTGCAGACGCTGCAGGCGCTCAGCGACATGGGTGTGCACATCGCCATCGACGACTTCGGCACCGGTTACTCGAACCTCGCGTACCTCAGCCGCCTTCCGGTGTCGGTGCTGAAGCTGGACGGCTCCTTCGTCCGGGGGTTCCAGTACGAGGAGCGGGACGGTACGGCCGTCCGGCCCAGCCCCGCCGACGAGGTCATCGTCGAGGCGATGATCCAGCTGGCGCACCGGCTGGGGCTGAGCGTCACCGCCGAGTGCGTGGAGACGTCCCACCAGGCCAGCCGGCTGCGCCGGATCGGCTGCGACACCGGGCAGGGCTGGCTTTACTCCCGCCCGGTGCCGGCGGACCGTATCGCCGCGCTGCTGGACCAGCGCCCCTGCGGGCGACGCTGAGGCGGTTGGCTCGGGGGCGGTGGACTCGCGCGGGATCGGCTCGCGGACGGTTGACTCGGGGGCGGTGCACTCGCGCGCGATCGGCTCGCGGACGGTCGACTCGGGGGCGGAGCACTCGCGCGCGATCGGCTCGCGGACGGTCGGCTCGGGGGCGGAGCACTCGCGCGCGATCGGCTCGCGGACGGTCGGCTCGGGGGCGGAGCACTCGCGCGCGATCGGCTCGCGGACGGTCGGCTCGGG
>NZ_JBEYZY010000005.1:173370-186060 GCF_040646295.1 Streptomyces sp. NPDC046197
GGGCGGAGCACTCGCGCGCGATCGGCTCGCGGACGGTGGACTCGCGCGCGGTCGACTCGCGGACGGTTGACTCGGGGGCGGTGCACTCGCGCGCGATCGGCTCGCGGACGGTTGGCTCGCGCGCGGTCGACTCGCGCGGGGTGAGCTTCGCGGCGGTCAGCTCCGGGACCGGCCGTCACCTCGGGTCGTGGGCAGGTCGTAGGCGTCCGCGATGAGCTCGTAGGAGCGCAGGCGCACGGCGCCGCTGTGGGCGTTGCTCGTGATCATCAACTCGTCGGCGCCCGTGCGCTTCTGGAGGTCGTCGAGGCCGGCGCGGACCTCCTCCGGGGTGCCGTGCACGACATTGGCGTTCCAGGAGGTGACGAACTCCCGCTCCATCGGGCTGAACTCGTACGCCTCGGCCTCCTCGGGAGTGGGTACGAGTCCGGGGCGGCCGGTGCGCAGGCGGACCATGTTCAGCGCGGCGGCCAGGACCTGCCTGCGGGCCTCCTTCTCGTCGTCGGCGGCGAGCGCGGAGACGCCGATGAGGGCGTACGGCCGGTCGAGCACCTCGGACGGCCGGAAGGACTCCCGGTACAGGTCGAGGGCCGGGATGGTGTTCTGTGCGGAGAAGTGGTGCGCGAAGGCGAAGGGAAGGCCGAGCAGGCCGGCCAGGCGGGCGCTGAAGCCGGAGGAGCCGAGCAGCCAGACGGGCGGGCGGTGCGGTGACTGGACGCCGCCCGGGGAGGTCGCCTGGACGGGGCCGGGCACGGCGTGGATGCGGCGGTAGGGGTGGCCGTCCGGGAAGTCGTCGTCGAGGAACCGGGTGAGCTCGGCGAGCTGCTGCGGGAAGTCGTCGGCGCCCTCGTCGAGCCGGTCGGTGCGGCGCAGTGCGCCGGCGGTGGCGCCGTCGGTGCCGGGGGCGCGCCCGAGCCCGAGGTCGACCCGGCCGGGGGCCAGGGCCTCCAGGGTGCCGAACTGCTCCGCGATCACCAGGGGGGCGTGGTTGGGGAGCATGACGCCGCCGGAGCCGAGGCGGATGCGGTCGGTGTGGGCGGCGAGGTGGGCGAGGATCACGGCGGGGGACGAGGAGGCGACGCCCGGCATGGAGTGGTGTTCGGCGACCCAGTAGCGGTGGAGGCCACGGGATTCCGCGAGGCGGGACAGCGCCACGCTGGTGCGCAGGGCGTCGGTGGCGGTGTGGCCCGCGCCCACGGTCACCAGGTCCAGGACGGACAGGGGTACCGGCGCGGTGCCGTGGGCCTCGCCGCGGATCTCGTCTGCCGACACGGGGGTCCTCCTGGTGGTTCGGCCGTGGTTCTTCCTGCCCGGCCCTAACAGGAGACCGTCCCCGGTTATTCCGCGCGCCCGCCCGGCCCACCAGCGCACCCGGCCCGGCGACTCACCCGGCCCACCGGCTCACCCGGCCCACCGGCTCACCCGGCCCAGCGGCACCCCGCAGGGCTCCGCCCCGGGGCGGTCCCCGGGGCGGAGCGGCATCCCTTGCCCATCTGCTGCGCTGCGTGCGCGTGTCCTACGCGGCGAGTGCGTGGTCGGGGTGCAGAACCACCTTGGTGTAGCCCTCGATCCGCTTGTCGAACTTCTCGTACGCCGCCGGTGCGTCCTCCAGCGGCAGCTCGTGGGAGACCACGAAGCTGGGCCGGGCCCGCTCGGCGATGATCATGTCGCGCAACTGGCGGTTGTACCGCTTCACGTTGCACTGACCGGTGCCCATCTTCTGGCCCTTCTCGAACATCCGGCCGATCGAGACCAGAAGCTGGCCGTGCTTGGCGTGCTCGTCGGGGCCGCCCGGGTCGGAAGGCACGTACAGACCCGGCACACCGAGCCTGCCGGTCGCCCGTACCGTCTCGACGAGCTCGTTGAGGACGATGGCCGGCTCCTCATGGCTGGCGTCGTGCGCCTGGGCCTGGTAGCCGACGGCGTCCACGCCCTTGTCGGTTCCTTCTCCTCCCATCTTCTCCTTGATCTGCGCCGCCGGGTCGCCCTGGGTGAAGTCGATGGGGATCGCCCCGATCTCCTCCGCCTTGGCGAGCCGCTCGGGCACCCGGTCGACG
Organism: Streptomyces sp. NPDC046197; assembly: GCF_040646295.1. Classification (NCBI taxonomy): domain Bacteria; kingdom Bacillati; phylum Actinomycetota; class Actinomycetes; order Kitasatosporales; family Streptomycetaceae; genus Streptomyces; species Streptomyces sp. NPDC046197. Next base: position 175,425 of record NZ_JBEYZY010000005.1, read on the forward strand.
GAGAACACCTTTGCCGCGCCGCGAATCAGCGCGGAGTAGGCGGCCATCAGCCCCACGGGCCCGGCGCCGTAGACGGCCACGCTCTCGCCCGGGGACACCTGGGCGAGCTCGCAGCCGTGGTAGCCGGTCGGGAAGATGTCGGCGAGCAGCACGAAGTCGGTCTCGAACTGCTCACCCGGCGGCAGCTTCAGGCAGTTGAAGTCGGCGAAGGGCACCCGCAGGTGCTCCGCCTGACCACCCTTGTACGGGCCCATGGCCACGTACCCGTAGGCGCCGCCCGCGAAGCCGGGATTGACCGTCAGGCAGAAACCGGTCTCCCCGGCGAGGCAGTTCTTGCAGAATCCGCAGGCCACGTTGAAGGGCATCACGACCCGGTCGCCCTTTGCCAGCGAGACGACACCGGGTCCGACCTCCTCGATGATGCCGAGGTTCTCGTGCCCGAAGACGATGCCCGGCTCGGCGGCCGTGCGGCCCTCATACATGTGGAGGTCCGATCCGCAGATCGCGGACGACGTGATCCGTACGAGGACGTCGTTCGGGTGCTGGATCTTGGGGTCGTCCACGTCCCGCACGGACACACTGAAGGGCTTCTCGTAAACGACGGCTTTCACCTTGGTCACCTCCGTGTCGGACGCTGGATGACGGCGGTGACGACGGTCCGCTCCGGGGGACACGGGCAGCCGCGGCGGTCCGTGCTGTGGCCCGGGGCGTTCTCGCTGCACCGCCGGACACTTCCAGGTAACGCCCGTACGGCCCCGTCCGCAAAGCGGAGCCACTTACACCTGCACGATCGGTTCCCGGGTGAAGAGCGCACCCAGGGAAGGGGCGTTCACGCGGCGGTCGGTCAGGCGCAGGGCCTCCCAGACCGTCACCTGGTTCGCCGTGAGGACCGGCTTGCCCAGGTCCTTCTCCAGGGCCGGGATGTGGGAGGCGGTGCGCAGGGCCGTGTCGGGCAGCAGGACCGCCTCGGCATCCGGAACGTCCGCCTCCCGCGCCAGGGCCAGGATCTCCGGCTCGCCCCACCGGGCGGCCTCGGCCGCCGTGACGGCACCGACGCTGTGCCCCCCGACCGTCTCCACGCCTCCCGCGCGCAGGAAGTCCACGAAGAGACCGGTCACGTCCGCGGGGTACGTCGCCGCGACCGCCACCCGGCGTACCTCGATCTCGCGCACCGCGTGCACAAAGCCGAAGGAGGTGGCCGAGGCCGGCATACCCGCCGCCCGCGCCAGGGCCCGCACCTGCTCGTGCGCGCCCTCCCAGCCGTGCACGAAGCTGCCGCTGGTGCAGGCCCACACCACCGCCTCGGCCCCGGACAGCCGCAGCTCCTCGACGCCCTGCGCGAGCCGCTCGGGCGAACCCAGCTCGCGCAGCGTGTCCACCCGGTGCGCGTCCTCACCGGCATCGGTGCGGACCAGGTCCAGCCGGATGTCACTGCCCAGGAGCTGCTCGATGCGCGGATAGTCGTCCTCGGCACAGTGGCCCGGATAGAGGAATCCGAGTGCGGTCATGTCCAGCCTTCCCTGCGGTCTGCGGTGTCTCTCCGGGCAGTACGGGCCAGGAGCACGCCGGCTGCTTCCTCCCACTCCACTGCCCGCACCGCTCGGGGGTACCCCTGACGGCGCGGCCCGATACGGCCGCACGGCCCGGGTACCCGTCGGCGCCGGGGCGCCACATCGGGGCCCGGCCGGGCCCCGATGTGAGGTCCGCCCTCGTCTTCCGAGACCGGGAACGAGGCGTGAAGGAACGGTGGGGAGACGGAAACCATCCGGAATACCCGCTCACGGTCGGGGTAGCGGCGCGCCCATGGCTCCACTGCAGTCACACGACAACGGCTCACGACGCACGCACGGCACCGGTCTGCACCGGCGCGCCCTGCTCGCGGGCGCGGCCGCCCTGGCCACGGCCGGCGCGGTCGGCGCGAGCAGCGGATGCAGCCGGGTGGCCGCCGCCGACACCGGGGACGGCGGGCAACTGCTCCAGCAGCTGCGTGCCAAGGGCGTGGTGCGCCTGGGCATCGCGGGCGAGCAGCCCTACGGCTACATCGGCAAGGACGGCAAGGTGACGGGCTCGGCACCGGCCATCGCCGGCCGCGTCTTCCGCAGACTCGGCGTCGACCGCGTCGAGCCGTTCCCGACGGAGTTCGGTTCGCTCATCTTCGGGCTGAACTCGCTCCAGTTCGACGTGGTCGCGGCCGGCATGTACATCACCCCGGAACGCTGCGGCCAGGTGATCTTCGCCGATCCCGAGTACCAGATGAAGGACGCCTTCATCGTGCCCAGGGGCAACCCGAAGAAGCTTCACTCCTACGCCGACATCGCCCGGACCGGGGCCCGCATGGCGACCGGCATCGGCTACGCGGAGATCGACTACGCCAAGGCGGCCGGGGTGAAGAAGATCGACACCCTGCCGGACCAGCTGGCCGGTCTCCTCGCCGTCGAACAGGGCCGGGTGGACGTCTTCGCGGGCACCGCGGTCACGGTGCGCAACGTGGTGGAACAGACCGGCAGCAACAAGGCGGAGGCGACCGGCGAGGTCACCCCGTACATGGACGGCAAACCGGTGATCGACGCCGGTGCGTTCGCGTTCCGCAGACCCGAGCGCAACCTGCGCGACGCCTTCAACCGGGAGCTGCACAAGATGAAGCGCAGTGGTGAACTGCTCGAGGTCATGCGCCCGTTCGGCTTCACGAAGGACCAGATGACGACCCTCACGGCCGAGGAGAAGTGCCGGTCATGAGTGAGATCACTCCGGGTCTGTGGGGACTCCTGCTCCACGGTGTGTGGGTCACCGTCGAGTTGACCGTGTTCAGTGCCGCGCTCGGCGCGGTCGTCGCCTTCGCCGTGGGCCTGGCCCGCACCCACCGGCTGCGGATCGTACGTTTCCTGGCCGGCGCCTACTTCGAACTGTTCCGCGGCACTTCGGCACTGGTGCTGATGATCTGGGTGTTCTTCGTGGTGCCGCTCACCCTGGGATGGCAGCTCGTGCCCATGTGGGCCGCGGTGCTCACGCTGGGCTGCACCTACGGCGCCTACGGCTCGGAGATCGTCAGGGGCGCGGTGGCGGCGGTGCCGCAGGGGCAGCGCGAGGCCGGGATCGCCCTGGGCTTCCCCCCGGCGCAGCGTCTGCGGAAGATCGTGCTGCCACAGGCCTGGCCCGAGATGGTCCCGCCCTTCAACAACCTTCTCATCGAGCTGCTGAAGGGCACCGCCCTGGTGTCCGTGCTGGGCGTGGGCGACATCACCTTCGCCGCCCAGCTGGTACGGAACGCCACGGGCCGGAGCGCGCCGGTCTACACGGTCGTCCTCGTCATGTACTTCGTACTCGCCTTCCTCCTCACCCGTGCGATGCGCCTGGTGGAACGCAGGGCCAAGGCCGGCGTCGGACGGGCCCCGCAGGCTGAGCCCGCCGTGAGCGCGAAGACCGGCCCGGACCAGCGGCAGGACCTCGCCCACAGCTCGTCGGCCGCCGGAGGTGCGTCGTGAACTGGAACTGGTCCACGCTGGGCGACTTCCTGCCCGCGTTCCGCGACGGCCTGCTGGTCACGCTGCAGGCGCTGGTGCTGGGCGCGCTGATCGCCTTCGCCCTCGGCCTGGTCTGGGCGCTCGCCCAGCGCTCGCCCGTCAGGGCGGTGCGCTGGCCGGTCACCGCCGTCACCGAGTTCATCCGCAACACGCCGCTGCTGGTGCAGCTTTTCTTCTTCTTCTACGTCCTGCCCGAGTGGGGCCTGACCCTGTCCGCGCTGGCCACGGGTGTGATCGGCCTGGGGCTGCACTACTCGACGTACACCGCGGAGGTCTACCGCGCCGGCATCGACGGCGTGCCGCCCGGCCAGTGGGAGGCGGCGACCGCGCTCAGCCTGCCGCGCTCGCGCACCTGGACCGCGGTGATTCTGCCCCAGGCGCTGCGCCGCGTCGCGCCCGCGCTGGGCAACTACGTCATCGCGATGCTGAAGGACTCGCCGATGCTGATGACCATCGGCGTGCTGGAGATGCTCGGCCAGGCCCGCCAGTACGGCTCGCGGACCTTCCACATGAACGAGCCGATCGTGGCCGTCGGCATCGCCTTCATCCTCATCGCCTACCCCGCATCCCTCCTCCTGCGAGCCCTGGAGCGCCGTCTTGTCCGCTGACACCGAACCGACGACCACGACGACCGCCGCCCCCGCCGCGGACGGCCGGGAGCTGATCCGACTCGACCAGGTCACCAAGCGCTTCGGCGGCAACACCGTGCTGGACCGGCTCGACTTCTCCGTGGACTCCGGCAAGCACGTGACGCTGATCGGCCCGTCCGGCTCCGGCAAGACGACGATCCTGCGGCTGCTGATGACGCTCACCAAGCCCGACGAGGGCACGATCACGGTCGACGGCCGGCAGCTCTTCCCGGCGCCGGAGAAGCAGTGCCGCGAGGTGCGCAAGAAGATCGGGATGGTCTTCCAGCAGTTCAACCTCTTTCCGAACATGACGGTCCTGCGCAACATCACGGAGGCTCCGGTCACCGTCCTCGGCCTGCCGAAGGACGAGGCGGAGGCCCGCGCCCGCGAACTGCTGGACCTGGTGGGCCTCGCCGACAAGTGCGACGTGCGACCGACCCAGCTCTCCGGCGGGCAGCAGCAGCGCGTGGCCATCGCGCGGGCGCTGGCCATGCAGCCGCGGGTGCTGCTCCTGGACGAGGTGACCTCCGCGCTGGACCCGGAGCTGGTCGCGGGCGTGCTCGACCTGCTGCGCGACATCGCCCGCAGCACCGACATCACGATGCTCTGCGTGACCCACGAGATGAACTTCGCCCGGGACATCTCCGACCAGGTGCTGATGTTCGACTCGGGCCGGATCATCGAGTCGGGGCCGCCGGAGAAGCTCTTCGGCGACCCCGACCACGAACGCACCCGGGAATTCCTGAGCGCGGTGCTGTAGCGGACGCGGACCCGGGACGTCCGAAACGGCCACGGGATGTGTGCGAGCCGTCACCCGAGGTCCGCGTGCCGGGTCATGACACCGGCATGTGACGCTGGGCCGAGGGCGCGGACAGCAGGGCGGCAATCTGGCCAACACCCGCTCCCGGCAGGGACTTTGCCGGTTATCGTGGGAGGGATTCGAGGCCCGGATCACGGCACAGGAAGCGAGCGCAGGGGGAAACCGTGGCGCTGATGCACGAGCCGACCGCACCGTACCACTCGGCCCAGGACGCCCTGCGGGTCCTGGAGACGGTGGCGGGGCACTCCGCCGGGGTCACCGACACCGAGCTCGCCCGCCGCACCGGCATCGGCCCCGAGCGGCTGACCGCCCTGCTGCGGATGCTGCGCCGCGAGGGGTACGTCGAGCAGGTCACCGACGGCGCCTACGTGACCGGGGACACCCTGGCCCGCCTGGGCTCGGCCCGCGGCCGCGGGCAGGCGCTGCGCGACAAGCTCCAGCGGACCCTCGACCGGCTGCGCGACTCGGTGGGCGCGGCCGTCTACATCAGCCGGTACGTCGACGGTGAGGTCAGGGTCACCCAGTACGCCGACAGCCCGGCCACCCCGGCGGTCAACGAATGGTTCGACTTCCGCTTCTCCGCCCACGCGACCGCGGTCGGCAAGAGCCTGCTGAGCCAGCTCGACCACAACGGGCGGCGCGACCACCTCGCCCGGCACAAGATGGCCCGCCTCACCTCGAGGACGATCACCAGCGACAAGCTCCTGCTCTCCCGCCTGGAGGCCCAGCCGCCCACGGTGCCCGTCCTGGACCTGCAGGAGTACGCGATCGGCACGGTCTGCGCGGCCGTGCCGATCACGGCCGGCTCCTCCGTCGGCTGTCTCGCGCTGTCGCTCCCGGTCGAGCACGTGCACCGCCTGCGCGAGGCCGCGGACAGGCTGAACCGCAGCGCGGCTCCGGTGCTGCTCTCCCTGACGATCTAGTGCCCCGGCCGGCAACGTTCGCCCCGTCGCTAGCGACCGGGCCAGGTGGTCGGAAGCACCCCTGGGGAGCAGGTAGTATTTTCTTTGTCGTCGGCCGCGGGAAGCGGGCGGCGGGAGTCATGCGCCGCTAGCTCAGTTGGTTAGAGCAGCTGACTCTTAATCAGCGGGTCCGGGGTTCGAGTCCCTGGCGGCGCACAGATGAAGGGCCTCTCGTGATCGCGAGAGGCCCTTCGGCGTTCGCGCCGGTCAGCCTCCGGTAGGCCTGCTCCCCCGGTGGCCGCCACCACACCGGGTCGGCACACCGCATCCCTTCCGTCCTGAGCCGCGCCCGGTACGTCCGGGCGTACGCCGAAGTGGCCGGCGAGGGAGTGTCCGGCGGCGGCCAGCCGGCCCTGGGTGCAGATCGCCGCCTTGGCGGCGCTGGTCGAGCCGGAGGTGAAGTACAGCAGGAGGCGGTCGCCGGGAAGGGCGCCGAAGGAGTCCGGCTCCGCCCCGGCAAAGGGCCCGAGCACCTGCTCGTACGCCTCGCTGCCGGTGACCAGGAGCCGCACCCCGGGCAGGTCGAGCCCGTCGAGGAGCGGCAGGTGGGCCGGCTCGGTGACCAGGACCCGGCACTCGGTGTGCAGGACGTCCCGGGCCAGTTCGGGGCCCCGGCGGGTGGGGTTGATCCCGGCGACGGCGGCGCCCGCGAGGGCGGCGGCGCCCAGCCACAGCGGGTACTCCGGGGTGTTGTCGAGCAGCACCCCGACGTGCGGCTCGGCGCCGGGCGGCAGCAGGCCGCCGAGCAGTGCCGCCCGCGCCGCGGCCCCGGCGGCCACCTCGTGGTGGGTGAGCACCCGGTCCTCGAACCACAGCCCGGGCCGGCGGTCGCCCCACCGCGCCCGGACCAGCTCGGCGACGGTGGGCCGCGTGGGCTGCCTGGATCCCATGGGGCCGCACGGTAGCTGACACGGCATCAGGTGTGGAGCCCGCGGCAGGACCCACGACAGGGAGGACGCCGGGGCCGGCATGGGCGGAACCCATGCCGGCCGGGCCGCCCGCTCGCGCTGCCCTCAGAACATGACGTCCGCCCTCAGAACGTGACGTCGGAGCAGGCGTAGAACGCGTTGCCCGTGTCGGCGATCGTCCAGACCGCGAGGATGACGTGGTGGCCGCTCAGGCCGGACGGCAGGGTGCCGCTGTGGCTGAGGGTGGACGGCGGGCGCTGACCGCCGTAGGGCACCGTGAGGAACGGTGTGGTGTTGAGATCCGCCCTGGTCAGGGCATGGTTCTGGTTCCAGCCCTGCCTGGTGACGTAGTACTTGAAGTCGGTCGTGGCGTGCATGGCGGTGAACTGCCAGCGGAAGGTGTAGCTCTGCCCGCCGTTGACCCTGGTGGCCGGCCAGGCGCCGCCGGACGGCGTCCTGGGGCTGTCGAGCTGGCCGAACCGGGTGTTGTTCCCGGAACAGATCCGCCCGTCGGCCGGGCCGCTCGCCGGGAAGCCCTTGGGCCCCTCGACGCTCTGCGGCTCGTACTGGATGTCGCCGCAGTTCGTCACGGTGCCGTTGGCGCAGAGCTTCTGCCGGCTGACGGGGAGGTCGGTGTAGCCGTGGCTGCTGGCGCCGCCGGTCGAGAGCACGAAGGCTCCGGCGGTCGCGAGACCCAGCACGGCGCCGTACAACTTGGCCTTTTTGCGCATGCTGCCGCTCCTGGTGAACGTGGGGGAAGTTCAGTGAGCTGTGCAGGTCTAGACCAAGTTCCAGATTATTGTCGCGACTTGAACATGTCCATACCAATCACGGGGTGGCTTCCCGGCGCCCCGCGCAGAAGGCCACCGTCAGATCCCGTACCAGGACCTTGCGTTCGTAGTCGTCGAGTTCCACCAGCCCGCGCATGGTCAGCCGGGTCACCGTGTCCTCCACCGAGTCCACGACCGAGGTGAGCATGCTCGCCCGGTGCTGCGCGTCCAGCACGGCGATGCTGCGCCGGTGCATCGCGGCCGCGACCTCGGGCGCGTACTCGACCCGGGCCGGCCGCACCGAGAAGACCTCCAGCCCGACCGGCGCGGCCTCGCGCGCCACCAGCCGGGTCAGCTGGTCCCCCGTCGCCTCCACCGAGCCCCTCGCCCCGCCCGGCGTCTGCACCGGCACCTGCGCGAGGACCGCCTCCACGCAGTCGCGCAGGTACGTCTCGTGGTCCTCGACACCGAGCACCGCGCGTGCGGTGTCCCGCACCCGCCACACCACCAGCACCACCACCCGAAGCGCGACCCCGCTCAGGTCGGTGGCCGGCATCGGCTCGCTGCGCCAGTGCCGCAGCCGCACGTCGACCCGGCGGCGCAGCACCAGCGGGTTGACCCACACCAGTCCGGTCCGCCGGACGGTCCCCCGGTAGCGGCCGAACAGCCCGAGCACCCAGGCACGCCCGTTCCGGCCCCGGGCCAGTCCGCCGAAACCGAGCAGCCCGAGCGCCCCGGCTCCGGCGTACGCGGCCCACTGCCCCAGCCCCACTCCGGCGCCCGGGCACACCGGCAGCCTCAGCGCCTGCGCCGCCAGCGGCGGCAGCACCCCGGCCCACCACGAGGTGAGCACGCAGCCCGCCGTCCCGGTGACCCCGGCGACCACCCCCACCGTTCCGGGCAGCACCCGGCCCGGCCGCTCCTCCAGATCGGGGTCCACCTGCGGTGCCGGGCGGGCCGGATCGGGCATCCGGCGCCGCAGGCGCGGCTGTTCGCCGGTGCCCTTCCTGCTGCCCACGACCGCCGGTCTGAGCGACACCGGGGCGGGGCCGGGGTCGTCACGGAACAGCAGGTGGACGGGGATCTCGGTGGTCGCCTCGGTGTGGATCAGCCGGGGGGTGGGACGGGTCGCCGGGCCGTCCGCACACCCCGTCGCCTCGGTCCCGTCGGGATCGGGCGTGAGAGAAGTGGTCGTGCTCATACCTGCCTCCAGCCTCCGCGCCAGATGGTTCAGGACAGTGGGCCGTCGGCCCGCTCAGCACGGCGCCTCGCGTGTCACGCGAAGAGCCTGCGCCAGGTTTCCGGCCCCGGGTAGCCGTCCGCGGCGCCGCCCCGCCACCCCTGGGCGCGCTGGAAGGCCTCGACCGCCCGCCGGTCGGCCAGGGACCACCGCGGACCCGGCCCGCTCGGGTAGAAGCGGCCGTACCCGTTCTTCACCAGCCGGTTGCCCAACTGGGTGACGTACTCGTTGTTCGCGCCGGGCCGGAACATCGCGCGCCCCGGATATCCGGGCAGTCCGTGCGAGGCGGACCGCCCGGCCCCGGTGTTGATGTCCTCACCCTCCCCGGTCGCCGGCGGCGGCCAGGTCTCCGGCCCCGGCAGCCCGTTCGCGGCCGTCCCGGTCCAGAGGTAGGGCGGGGGCGCGGCCGGCCTGGCGCCGGCCGTGATCGACCTGATGCCCTTGTAGCGGTAGGGGACGTAGTGACTTGAGTGCGTCCAATAGGCGTACGGGGTCGCCAGGCGCCGGGCGCGCCTCGGGGTCTGCTCATAGGCGATGTAGGAGCGGTGGGTGTGGTCGGTCCAGCCGCCGAAGATCACCACGTGCGAGCCGCTCTGCGGGTTGTCGCGGTTGTGGTACAGCAGGATGTCGCCGGGCTGGAGCTGGTTCTTGGTGATCCGGACCGCGTACGTTCCGAGACTGCCCGTCCACTCGTTGCGCGGCAGGTTCCAGGCCATCGAGACGAAGCCCGAGCAGTCCTGCCGGTAGCCGTCGGACCAGTAGGCGTACATGTCGTACGGCACTCGCGCGGCGACCCAGGCCCGGGCCCGGCTGATGATCTCGGTGCGGGTGATGGTGAGCGCCTTCGGGGTGCCCTCCGGCTCGGTCGCCCCACCGTCGCTGCCGCGCAGCGGGCCCGCCTCTCCCTGCGGGGTCGGGCTGTCGCCGGCCCCTCCGCCGTCGTCACCTGCGGGGATGGCCGGCCGGCCGGAGACGAGGGGGGTCGCCACGGCCGGTGCCGCGTGGCCCGCGCCGAGGGCCGCGGCGGTGACGGCGGCGACGACGAGCGTGCGGCGGACGGACGGGGTGCGGACGGACGGGGTGCGGACGGACGGGGTGCGGGCGGCCGGGGAGTGCGGATGGGGGCCCCGGCTGTGTGCGCAGCCGGGGCAGTCGCAGTCGATCTCGGGCTCGATCTCCTCGAACACCGGAGACTCCATGCGATCTACCTCACATTTCGTATGGACATATCAGGATCTGTTCACATTGATCAGTTTCCCAACTCTCACGAGGACGCGCATGCTGACGGTCCGAATGATGTACAGAGGTCCCTGGCGGGGCCGATCGGCCGCATCCGGGGTGGTCAGGAGCACCACCGGAGGTCATGTAGAGTTAACGACGTCAGCAGGCGCCGCTAGCTCAGTTGGTTAGAGCAGCTGACTCTTAATCAGCGGGTCCGGGGTTCGAGTCCCTGGCGGCGCACGATGGCGATGGCGAGGCGTGTTCGCGGAAAGCGCGAACTGTCTCGCCATCTCTGTTTTTGCGCGGCTTCGCCGCGCGTTGTGGGGGCTTCGCCACCCACACCCCCATCCCCGTGGGGACAGTGACCGCCGAATGAAGTGGTGGGCGCTTCGCCACCCACACCCCCATCCCCGTGGGGACAGTGACCGCCGAATGAAGTGGTGGGCGCTTCGCCACCCACACCCCCACCCCCGTGGGGACAGTGACCGCCGAATGAAGTGGTGGGCGCTTCGCCACCCACACCCCCACCCCCGCGGGGACAGTGACCGCCGAATGAAGTGGTGGG
>NZ_JBEYZY010000005.1:186157-186289 GCF_040646295.1 Streptomyces sp. NPDC046197
GGGCGCTTCGCCACCCACACCCCCACCCCCGCGGGAACAGTGACCGCCGAATGAAGTGGTGGGCGCTTCGCCACCCACACCCCCACCCCCGCGGGAACAGTGACCGCCGAATGAAGTGGTGGGCGCTTCGCC